>CAMLEF010000107.1 GCA_946478675.1 uncultured Flavobacteriales bacterium
GGTGCTGCCGAGGTTCACATCCGTCATCGTCGTGTCGATCAGCGGCGCGTCGGCGGTGATGCGGAACGAAATGCCGTAGAGGCTGTCGACCGGAAGCGTGGTGCGGCCTAAGCGGATGTCGACGGTGACGAGCGTCTGCAATCCGACCGTATCGTAATTCGCCACGAGGTACAGGTCCGGTGCGGAAGCGATGTGCTGCTCCGGTGCGCCGAGGCGGAACGGGTGCGTGTTGCTGTAGTTGAGCGCGATCGGCAGCGTGTCGTTCACGTCGATGATGCCGTTGCCGTCAGCGTCGGCGTGCTTGTAGTTGCAGTTGGTGAAATTCTGCGGCCAGTCGTTCATCGGTTGCGCATACCAGAGCGGCGTTGCATTCGGACGCGTGGCGCCGGTAGCTCCGTAGCCGAGACCGATGTGCAGCGCATCCGCCATGTTCGCCGTAAGGTCATAGTTGCAATCGCCCGGCCACACATTGCCTGCCGCTACGTTGCACGAATCGATCACCGTAAACATACTCGTGAGCGCGCTGCAGGTCGGGTAGAGCGCGATGCCGATGTACGTGCCGGGCTGCGTCACCTGCAACGTTTGCGATTGAATATTGAGTATCGTAGTGTTGCCGGCGGTGTCGGTGTAAAACTGCCACATGTAGTTGGTGGCGCCCGGACCGAAATCCAGCGTCACCGGCTGACCGTTACAGGTGTAAGTCGTGTCGTTGTGAAAGTAGTAGGCGCTCACGGTTACGGAATCGATCGCCACGCAATTGTTTGCTGCGTCTACCATCGTTACCGTGTAGGTTTGATTCACGACGCCCGTTACCACGGAAGGATTTTGAATGTTCGGATTGTCGAGGCCATACGAAGGCGCCCAGGAGAATGTGTAGTTGCCGGGGGAAGCGGGCGTTGCATGCAGCTGTCCCTGCTGCTGGCAGAACGTCGTGTCGTTACCGGCATTGACGCTGCAGGCAAACGTGAAGCAGGAATCAATCACCGTGAACATGCTGGTGAGCGAGCCGCAGGTGGGAAAGGTTCCGCCGGCGTAATACGTTCCCGCTGCATTGGCGACATACGTTTGCGTTTGCTGGTTGATCGGGCTATTGTTGCCCGATGGATCGGTGTAGCTCATCCACGTATAGAACGAGCCGCCCGGACCGAGATCGAGCGTGACACCGTTGTTGCAGCGGTAGCTTGTGTCGAGATAAACGTAATACGCAGAAACGAGCACCGTATCTGTCGCCATGCAATTGTTGGCGGTGTCGAACATCGTTACGACGTACTGCTGGTTGCTCACGCCTTGCGTAACGGTGGGATCCTGGCTGTTCGGATCATCGAGGCCCGTGGATGGTGACCAGCTGTAGAGGTAATTGCCGGGTGTTCCCGGAGTAGCGTGCAGTTGTCCCTGCTGCTGGCAGAAAGTGGTGTCGTTGCCGGCGGAGACGGAGCAGGAATTGCTGAACGTGTTGATGTAGATTTTAAAACCGGCGTTGGTAGTCACGGAATCGTCGGCCACATACACTTTGTTGTTGTCATCGATAATGTCAACGATATGCGAAAGTGCGGAAGCCGGGTAAGTTTCCGGTGTCCAGGTGAGACCTCCGTCAACGGTTTTATAAAATGCAGGTCCGTTTGCCGATGGGCTTCCCCCTGCATAACCGATCAGGCTATTGAGGAAAAATATTTTACCATACAGGATGCCCGGTACTGAAGAAAGCGGTGTCCAGGTTTGTCCGCCGTCTATCGTCTTCATGATCTTCACGCCGGGCCAGGAAGAATCGGCGAGGGCAAAGCCGACATTCGGAGAAATGAAAGAGAGGTCGCGCCAGCTTAAGTTCCCGGTTTCGTTATACGCCACATTCCAGGTGCTGCCGCCGTCCGTGGTGTGCATGATGTGGTTCCCGCTTGCCGTGCATCCATTCGTGTTGGTGGTCATAACGAGCTTTCGGCCGCCGGTTGTGGAAGGCGGTTCTACGATTGGGGTTACGGTCCAGCTTTGACCACCGTCCGTGGTATGATGAAATTTTTCATACTGCGTTCCATTGCGTGAAATGGCAAACGCTTCCATTGGCGAACTAAAATACAGGTCGTCGAATTCGTTATACGGATTGGAAGTATAAGCATACCAGAGACTCCACGTGTTCCCGGCATCTGCTGATTTGAGGAGGACGCTGGAACCAAAACTGCTTGACAAATCCCGAGCTCCGATGTTGAGGTATACGGTGTCCGGGCCGGTAACCTCCACATTTAATATCCCGCCCAAAATAATATAGGAGCCAACAGTATCAGGAAGCATGATCGAGTCCCAGGTTACGCCGCCATCGAGGGTGCGGAATAAGCAGGCAACGCCAGGCCCGTAGTTGTTGTTAACATGCGGAGATCGGTACCCGCCGGCAAAACCGGTGTTGCCGTAGTAATCGATGTGCTGTACATGATAGTTGGAACTGTTCTCGAACAATTGCGTCGTCCACTGCGCCCGTGCCGATATGCCGGTCAGCACCAGGAGCAGGAAAAGAATCAGGGGTCGTGTATGCCGTTTCATGGTCATATGTGTTTGTGTGTTGCCTGGATACATTCTCACGATACAAACGTAGGCCGGGACTTGCCGGGAAAAAAGTACAAAATATTGAATTTGTCGGAACGATATGTTTTAAAACGGATTTGAAATGCATATTGAATTATATTTGAAATGGCTATAATTTGTCGGAACAATAAAAATTGAAATCATCTAAAATAAACGAGCTGATACGCGCACTCGAACCGGCGGAAGTCCCGCAGGTGCGGCAGCAGCTATCGGCGGCTTCGGGCGAAAATGCGGAGAAGCTGCTGCGCCTGTTCGAAATTTTTCTCCCGGTAGCGCGCGAGTCCGGCGTCGATCCCGACAAGAAAGAGACGTTCAAAAAATGTTTTCCCGGCAAAGCCTACAACGACCAGCTGTACCGTTACCTGCAGAGCGATCTCGTGGCGCGGCTCGAAGCTTTCATCGCGAAAAGAGGTTTTGAACGTGACGATCGGCTCTACCGCCAGGTGCTCTCGCGGGAGCTGGCGTCGCGGAATGCGGTAAAAGCGTACAACACCTATCGCCTGCGTTTTGAAGAAGAAAAAGAAACGGCAACAGTGCGCGATGCCGAATGGTTCCGCTATTGTTACGAAGCGGAATTCATTCATCTCGCAAAAGCCACGGCCGACATGAAACGCGACGAACACAGCAATATCGGAAGCGTCGTCAGCTACCTCGACCGGTTTTATCTTGCGCGAAAATTGCAGCTCTGTTGCGAGATCTTCAACGTGCGCAACGTGCTGTCGGTGGAGCACAACGTTTTCCTGCTGGAGGAAATTCTCACGCATCTCCGCAACAAAAGCTACAGCGATACGCCCGTCATCCTCATCTACTACCGCATCCTGATGACGCTGCTCGAAAGCGGGAAGGAAGAGCATTTCCATCAATTGCGGAAACTGCTGACGGAGCACGAAACGGAATTCGATCTGAAAGAGCTGCGCGAGATGTACCAGTATGTGCTCAACTATTGCATCAAGAAGATCAACCTCGGCGACATCGCCTGGCAGAAAACGCTGTTCGAAACGTTCCGCGTGACGTTAGCGAATAAAGTGCTGCTGTCGGAAGGTTATCTCTCGCATTGGGATTACAAGAACATCGTTACGATCAGCCTGCGCCAGAAAGAATATGATTGGGCGAAGAAGTTCATCGAACGTTACCGCAAAGAGCTGCTGCCTGCCGGGCGCGAGAATGCGTACCGCTACAACCTCGCTAACCTCAGCTTCAACACCGGCGATTATTCACGCGCGCTGAAGCTGCTGCAGGAAGTGGAATTCTCCGACGTGTATTACCAGCTCGACGCGAAATCCATTTTGCTGAAAACGTATTTCGAGCTCGACGATGCGGAACCGTTCTTTTATCACGCCAGCGCCTTCCGCATTTTCCTGCAGCGCAACAAGCTCATCTCCGATTACCAGCGTACGATCTATCTCAACCTCATCCGTTACACCTCGCAGCTCCTCCGCGCAGCCGGCGCCCGCAAAAAAATTATGGAGATCCGGAAGAAAGTGGAAGCGAACCGCAACGTCGCCGATTTGAACTGGCTGCTGGGAAAATTGATTTGACGCGCTCCGCTTCGCTGTGTGCTGATGCCTGCGTTTTGCTATTTCGATGGAACGAAACGCTGCGACACAAGGCCGATCTGCTGCAGGAAACCGAGCCGGTCGGTTTGCATCCACACGTTCGTCACTTTGCCGTCGCCCAGCTGGTAAATGGCAATGGCCTCGTTGGAGATGAGCTGGTGCGTGGGCGCTACCGGGCCGGAGATGGGGCCGTCGAAGGTGTTTTCAAACGTCGCTTTCCAGCTCCAGCGTACTACGACTTTGTCGGCTTCACCGAACAATTCTTCGATACGCCATTGCAGGCCGGGAAATGCGCGGAGCAGCGGCTTCACGGGCATCACGAATCCGTCGGGACCTTTGTGTCCGCCGGGGCCCACGTACTCTTCCGCAACGTAATCGGCGAGCCGCGCGTAATCCTGTTTGTTCAGGCAATCTTCGTAGAGATGCCGGACGACTTCTTTGTTTTTCTGAACGTTAAGCATGGTGTCTTCTTTTTGGAGTGAAACATTTTTTTCCGGCGCGACCGGTGACGTGCAGGCGAGCACACACACGGCGAGCAACAGCGTGATCGGTAACAGCGGTTTCATCGTTTGATTTTTACAGCGCAAAACTATCCCGGCGATGGCGCGCGGAATTGTAAAAAATCAGTGATCTACCAATAGCGGGAAGACAGGAAGAATTCGTGCGGAGCGCGGCCGGTGAACGAGCGGAAGTCGCGGATGAAATGCGACTGGTCGAAATAGCCGCCGAGATAGGCGAGACGGGTGAGTGAAAGTTCCGGCGTGTAACGCGACAGCATTTCGCGAAAACGCACTGTGGCCGCAAAGCGTTTGGGAGAAGCGCCCACGTGGCTGCGGAACTTTTTTTCGAACGCATCCTGGCTGAGGCAGGCGGATTGCGCCAGTGCCGTGATGCTGATGTCGCCGCCGGTGCTGCGGATTTGCGCTATAGCCGAACGGATGCGCAGATCGGGTTGTGAAAGGCGCAGCTTTGAAAGAAAAAACCGTTCGGCGAAAGCGATGCGTTGTGCGTCGTGTTGCGCGGTGGCCAGCTGCGTTTCGAGGTCGCGGATTTCCTGCGGTGCAAAAATCTGGTCGAGCGGAACGCTGGCATTGAACAGCTCGTGCATCGGCAAACGCGTGAATGCCGCCGCGCCGCCATCGTGGAATTGAACGAGAAGCATGGCGCTTTCTTTCGCGTAGCTGACTTCGCGCGCCGAACGCCGCAGCCCCGTGATCACCGACAACGGCAGCTGCTCACCGGCCTGCTCCACTTCGCCGCGCAAACGGAAAGCCGCCACCAGCGACGTGTCGGGCAACAGCAGGTTTTGCATGCCGTCGCCGCTCCCGAGAAGGAGGAACGATTTGATGAAGGATTTCAGCGCATCACACGGACTATAGCGCACAGCTTTCATACCGTCAAAGCTAAAACAGATTTCCCCCGTGCTGTATTGGATTTGATGATAGGCCTATCAATGTTTTGCCGGGTTCCGCTTCGCGATGTTCTGTTTGATTCCGCCTTGCTATGTGCTGATGCCCGCGCAATGATGGCGATGTGAATGACTATTGATAATTTTCATTGGCACATTAGCACATTAGCACATTAGCAAATTACTTTTGCCCCATGAACGTACTTCTCCTCGGATCGGGCGGCCGCGAGCATGCTTTCGCCTGGAAACTTTCCCAAAGCAAAAAACTGTCGAAGCTTTTCATTGCGCCCGGTAATGCCGGAACGGCGCAATGCGGAACCAACGTCAACATGGCGGCGACGGATTTTGCCGCGATCAAAACGTTTGTGCTGGCGAACAACGTCGAGATGGTCGTCGTTGGCCCGGAAGATCCGCTGGTGAAAGGCGTGCACGATTTTTTTCTCGCGGATGAGCAGCTGAAATCCATTCCCGTGATCGGTCCGCCGAAAGCCGGCGCGCAGCTCGAGGGCAGCAAGGATTTCTCCAAGCAGTTCATGATCCGCCACCACATTCCGACGGCCGCTTACGAAACGTTCACGAAAGATTCGCTCGATGCCGGTTATGCGTTTCTTGAAAAACTTTCGCCGCCGTACGTGCTGAAAGCCGACGGTCTCGCCGCAGGAAAAGGCGTTGTCATTCCCACCACGCTCGACGCTGCGAAAGCGGAATTGAAAGCGATGCTCGCCGATGCGAAGTTCGGTGACGCCGGCAGCAAAGTCGTGATCGAAGAATTTCTCAAAGGCATCGAGCTCTCCGTTTTCGTGCTGACCGACGGCGTTTCGTATCAATTGCTGCCCGCCGCCAAAGATTACAAGCGCATCGGCGACGGCGACACGGGCCTCAACACCGGCGGAATGGGCGCGGTTTCTCCTGTGCCGTTTGCCGACGAAGCGTTCCTGGAAAAAGTGGAAGACCGCATCGTGAAACCGACGATCGAAGGATTGAAGAAAGACGGCATTCCGTACGCGGGTTTCATCTTCATCGGCCTGATGAACGACAACGGCGATCCGAAAGTCATCGAATACAATTGCCGCATGGGCGATCCCGAAACGGAAGTGGTGCTGCCGCGCATTCAGAACGATCTGCTCGAACTGTTCATCGCGGTGGGCGAAAAGAAACTCTCTTCCTTCAAAGCGCAAATCGATCCGCGCACGGCGACGACGGTGATGATGGTGGCCGGCGGTTATCCCGGCGATTATGAAAAAGGGAAAGTCATCAGCGGTCTTGAAAATGTAAAAGACGCGATGGCCTTTCATGCAGGAACAAAAAATTCCGGCAACGACGTCGTCACCAACGGCGGTCGTGTGATCGCGTTCACCGCTTTCGGTCATTCGATCAAAGAAGCGATTGAAAAATCCTACGCGGCCGCGAATGCCGTAAAATTCCAGGATTGTTATTTCCGCAAAGACATCGGCCAGGATTTGATGAAGCTGGGCGTTTAGCGAAGTCTTTCCTACGGCACAAAAAGAAAAGCACGGCGATGAAACCGTGCTTTTTTTATAAATAGAGATAGCGTGCTTATTGGAGTTTGCCTTCAGCAGCTGCTTTCTTGTTGTATTTGGCTTGAACATACATCCAGATTGCAAAGGCGATGAAGCCCATAGCAATGAAGATCTTGTTCGGAGAGAGGTGGTCGTACATCCATTCCAGGCCTTCGAAGCAGGTGTAAAAACCGCGGCCTACGCTGTACCAGAAACCTTCCTGTTGCATCATGGTGAGTATGTTTTATTGTACGGGGACAAAGGTAACAGTTTCGTTAAATCTGCAAAATGAGGGGAAAAGGTGCGGAGTTGCGGGGTTGCGAAGGTGCGGGTTGCGAAGGTGCGGGCGGGAAACGTGCTTACTCCGATGGCTATCGGAGGCCCTTATGTGTCTCAAGTGGTTCCCCAACCCCACCCGACGCCTGCTCAATATTCTCCCACTGCTGTCCTTTTTCCTTCCTCATCTCCATCAACTCCCTAATTTTACCGCGTGCTGATCAAGACCGTCCGTGCCAACCAGCCCTTTTCGCTGGTCCTTATCC
This sequence comes from uncultured Flavobacteriales bacterium, assembly GCA_946478675.1. The sequence goes on from CAMLEF010000107.1 coordinate 7,598, forward strand.
CGCTGATCGGGGTGCTGCTGTGGCTGCCGGGGTTGCTGCATCCTTCCGCGCCCGCGCCGCAGGTCAACATGCCGCTGTACGAAGCGCTTGACGGTTTCCTGCGATTGCATCCGCTGTTCAGCGTCATCACCGGCATGCTGCTGGCCATGACCGAGGCGTTCCTGCTCAACTACATCATTTACCAGCACCAGGTCCTGGTGAAAAAATCGTGGCTGCCGGCCCTGCTTTTCGTAGTGCTTTCCGCCTGCACGCCCGGGCTCCTGTGGCTGCACGCACCGTTGATTGCGGGACTTTTCCTGCTGGGTGCGCTGCACGTGCTGCTGGGCACGTATCGCATGGACAAAGCCTTCGGCGCGGTGTTCAACGCTGGTTTGCTGGTCGGTATCGCGGGATTGTTTTACCTGCCTTCGATGGTGTTTTTGCTCTTCGCGATCATCACCCTCATTCTCATCCGCCCGTTCATCTGGCGCGAATGGCTCATCTTCCTCATCGGCGCCATGATCCCGTGGATCTATTCCGGCGTCTGGTTCTTCTGGCACGACCAGCTCTCCGGCATCACCCGCCGTTTGCTCGTCGACCCGATCGTTCACCGCGATTTCTTCCTGAAGCTGCCGGTGGAATATTATGCGCTCACTTTCGTCACCGGCTGCCTGTTGCTGGTTGCTGCCGGTCGCTTCGTAGCCGGGGCCGGAACGTCTACGCTGAAAACGAAAAAAGGCGTGTCGGTGATGATCTGGTTTCTCGTCTTCAGCCTGCTGGCCGTTATTCCCGCGCAAAACTTCGCCGTGTCGGGATTTCTCTTCGCGGTTTTCCCAATGGCCCTTTTCATTTCCAACTACTTTCTCCAGGCCCGTCGTCTCTGGCTGGCCGAAACGATCTTCCTGTTGATGCTCATCAGCATCGGGCTCACGTATTATTTGAAATAGTGGTGCGAAGGTGCGGGTTGCGAGTTGCGAAGGTGCGGGTTACGAGTTGCGAAGGTGCGAGGGTTGGAGGACAAATTCTCTGATTTTATAGAAAACCCGCGCAACGACGCACCCCGGACCTCCGCAACACACCTCTCAAATTCTTATCTTTGCACCACAAAACTTCTTTCCAATGAAATTCGGCGTTGTAATTTTCCCCGGCTCCAACTGCGACCAGGATATGATCTATGTGCTCGGCACGATCATGGGGCAGGAGGTGGTCGAGCTCTGGCATAAAGATCATGACCTCAAAGGCGTGGATTGCGTGGTGCTCCCCGGCGGTTTCTCCTATGGCGATTACCTGCGTTCCGGCGCCATCGCCCGTTTTTCGCCGATCATGAAAGAAGTGATCGAGTTCGCCAATAAAGGCGGGTACGTTTTCGGCGTCTGCAACGGCTTCCAGATCCTCTGCGAATCCGGTTTGCTGCCCGGCGCGCTGCTGCACAACAACGAGCGCAAATTCATCTGCAAAAACGTTTTCATCAAAGCGCAAACGAAAGACACGCTGCTCACGCAGGCCGTTCCGCAGGACCGCGCGCTGAAAATTCCGATCGCGCACGGCGAAGGAAAATATTACGCTGACGAAAAAACGCTGAAGGCGATGAATGCCAACGGCCAGATCCTCTTCCGCTATTGCGACGAGAACGGCGAGATCACTGAATCCTCCAACCCGAACGGCGCTACCGAAAATATCGCAGGCGTTTGCAATGCCGGCAAGAACGTTTTCGGCATGATGCCCCACCCGGAACGCGCTGCCGATCCCGAGTTGCGCAACACCGATGGAAAGTTTCTTTTCGAATCGCTGCTCAGCCTCGTGAACGCGTAATTGAGCGCGTAAGTTTTTAAAGGATTGTCTTAGGAGCCGCAAGGCTCCTTTTTTTGTCGTTGAAGGAGTGGGGTTTGTCGAATAGTCGTTTGAAAACCAGATATTTCTTGCCAACTTTTGTGTGGCAATCTATAATGCCTTTCCCCATGAAACGAACCCTGACCCTTCTTCCCGCACTGCTGTTTGCATTTGGCGCATTCGCACAAGCCCCCGAGATCGGCACTCCCGGCTGGGCCGCGCAGCACCCGTCGGACCAATCCGTCACGCGCCAGGCCGGTCCGCAGTTTTCCCCGCAGAACGGCAACGACACGCTGACCACGCTCTACAACAATTCTGCGTGCGGCCTCAACTATACGACCGCTTCGGTCCGCCTCGGGCAGCGCTTCCAGCCCGCGGGACTGCCGCAGCCGGCGCCGATGACCGTTATGATGCCTGCGTGCGCCGTCATTGACAAAGCGTATCTCTACACCGAAGCGCTCGGCGTTACTCCGGCGATCACCGCCAACCTCACCAATCCTTCTTCGCAGAGCACCAGCTACAATATGTCGCTCATCGGCAGCTCGGTCGACGTGTGCTGGGGCATGAACGGAACGCACGTGTGGCGCGCCGACGTGACCGCGAGCATTACCGGCCCGGGTACCTACACCATCAGCGGCCTTCCCACCGATCCCACCGCGACGAGTACGACGGTCGACGTAGAAGGCGCCACGCTCGTCATCATCTACACCGATCCGTATGCTTCGTTCACCGGAACGCTTATCCTCGACGACGGTTGCCATACGGTTACCGGCGGTTCGCTCACGCATACGATGACCGGTTTCTCGGCCTGCGCGAATTCCACTGCCGCTTCGTCGTTTATGCTCGTCGGTGACATGCAGATGATGGGTTACAACATCACGATGAACGGCAACAACGTCACGCAGCCGATGTGGGACTGGTGGAATGAAATTTCCGCGCCGACCAACGTTACGAACGGACAAGGATCGTGCACGTTTACCATGAACGATTTAGGCGATTGCTATACGCTCGCTGCCGCAGGATTGTATTACCAGACGCCCTGCCAGTCCTGCACGCCTGCAATCAGCCCGCTTTCCGCCACGACGACGATCAACGCGGCAACCTGCCTCAACAACGGTTCCGTTTCGGTGTCCGTCACCGGCGGCAACGGCAACTACACGTATCTCTGGCTGCCGACCAATCAAACTACCGCCACGGCCACGAACCTCATGGCGAACACCTACACGGTTTACATCACCGACGGCAGCAACTGCACGTCAGCGACGGTTACCGTTCCGTACAACGGCATGACGCTGGCCACAACGGTTACCCCGGCCACCTGCAACAACGGCGGCACAGCGACCGTTTCGATCAGCGGCGGCACCGGTCCTTTCACGTACCAATGGAGCAACGGAGATACGACGGCAACTGCAACGAACCTGAACCCGGGTTACGTTACGGTGTACGTCACGGACCAGGCCACCGGCTGTACGCGGAGCTCCGGCGGTTACATCAACAGCACCGCGATGAGTCTGAGCTCCTGGAGCTCTCCCGCCACCTGCAGCGCATCGAACGGTTCGGTCTACTGCAACGTCAGCGGCGGCGCACCTCCGTACACGGTTCTCTGGCAGCCGGGCAATTACACTACGTATGCCGTCAACAACCTGCCCGCAGGAACCTATACGCTGAGCATTACCGACAGCACCGGCTGCACGACGACAAACAGCGTTACTGTCGGCTCCACCGGCAACGGCGGGCTCAGCATCTTCGGCGGCGGCACTTACAGCTGCGGCGATTCCATCGTGCTGTATGCTTCGTGCAACGACCCGAATGCGACGTACAGTTGGTCGCCTGCTGCTACACTGACGACGCCGAACAGTGCCTGGACAGGCTGCAACGCCATGACGACAACCACGTACACGGTGACGGTCAATTCCAGCTGCGGCATTCTCACGGACACGGTGACCGTTAACGTCGGCAGCGTCAACCAGCACGTCGAAGAGATCTGTTTCGTGACGATCGATACGTCGCTGAACAAAAACATCGTGATCTGGGAACGCTGGAATTCGCCGGTGTCGGGATCGTACAATATCTATCGCGAGACGTCGGTGTCCGGTGTGTATGCGCTCGTCGGTTCGCAACCCATTTCGCAATTCTCGACCTTCATCGATATGACGTCGAACCCGCAGGTGATGGCGAACCGTTACGTGATCACGACCGTTGATACCTGCGGCGTGGAATCCGATACGAGCTATCACCACCGCACGGTCCACCTGCAGACGACGCCCACCGGCAACGGCGGATGGAACCTGAGCTGGACGGCATACGAAGGCCTGCCGATCGCGACGTACAACATTTATCGCGGCACTTCGATCAGCACGCTCACGCTTCTCACGCAGGTCGCAGGCAACGTGTTTACGTACACGGACCTCGCGCCGCCCGCAGGACAGAATTACTACATGATCGAAGCGGTGCATCCGTTCGGCGGCTGCAACCCCGCGCGCATGGCGGCAGGCTCCGGCAATTTCTCGCCGCTCGAATACAGCTCCGCACTTTCGAACATCAGCATCGCTACTCCGAACGGCATCGAAAATCTCCAGTTGGAAAATTCACTGCAGCTGACGCCGAACCCCGGCAACGGAACGTTCCAGCTCTCGATGACGCTCGGCCTGCAGCAGCCGGTAACCGTAACGGTATTCGATAACACCGGACGCAACGTACATGCGCAACAAGTCGCTGCAACGGCAGGACCGAACGTGGTGTCGATGGATCTTTCTTCGCTGAGCGCGGGAACGTATCTCGTGCAGGTGAAAACGGAAAGCGGAACGGCTGTCCGCCGCCTGGTTATTCAGTAAAGTGGTTTTGGAAAATGAAAAGCCCCGGTTGTTACAGCCGG
>CAMLEF010000108.1 GCA_946478675.1 uncultured Flavobacteriales bacterium
TGGCGATTGCCGCGCTCGCCCTCGCCTGTCTCGCGCCCTTCGTGAGCCCCGCCGTTTTCTGGCCGCTGGCGTTCTTCGGTTTACTGCACCCGGCTTTCGCATTCGTGAACTTTCTCTTCCTGCTCTGGTGGCTTTTTCGCCGTAAAAAAACTTTTATTTACCCGCTGGCGCTGCTGCTGCTGAGCCTTCCGTTCTACGGCCGTCAATTCCATTTCACTTTCGGGAAATCCGAACCTTCGCCGGCAAATGCGTACACGGTGATGAGCTACAACGTGAAGCTGTTCGATCTCTACAACTGGTCGCACAACAAGCAGACGCGTTCGAAAATGTTTTCGCTGATCAGCTCGCAGCATCCGGCCATTCTCAACCTGCAGGAGTTCTTCACGCGCAAGCCCGATTACCCGAACCTCGATTCGCTGAAGTCGCTGCTGCACCTGCCGCATGCGCACGCCGAATACACGATTTCCAACCAGAAAGGCTCGTGGGGCGTGGTAACTTTTTCGCGCTTCCCGATCGTCGACCAGGGGCGCATCGTGTTCAACAACCGCAACAACAACATCTGCATTTACACCGACCTGCTCGTCGACGGCGACACGATACGCGTGTATAACATGCACCTGCAATCCGTGAGCTTCGGCTATGCGGATTACAAATTCATGGAAGGCAGGATGAGCTCAGAGGATATGAACGACGAGATGGAAAGCTCGAAGAACATCCTGCGCCGCATGAAACGTGCTTACACGAAACGCGCACGACAAGCAGAATCCATCGCGTCGCACATCGCAGCGTGTCCCTATCCCGTCATCGTCTGCGGCGATTTCAACGACCCGCCCGTTTCCTACACGTACCGCACGATCTCCGCAGGTTTGGAAGACGCCTTCTACTCCGGCGAAAGCGGTTTCGGAAAAACGTTCGTCAATCCCTTCCCCGTTCCGCGCATCGACTACATCCTGCACAGCGAGTCAATGCATTCGTGGCAATTCCGCACGCTCCAAGAAAATGGTTTATCGGATCATTACCCGGTAGTGTGTGAGATCGGGAAATAAAAAAAGGTCATTCGGGAATTCGTTCATTCGGACAGTCGTGCATAAATAATCTGTTTTACATGATGACTGAATAAACGATGTCCGTCTGCATTGGTCACGCCGCAAATGAAATCTAATCTTAATCCCGGACGACGACATTCATAGCACCATCGTAGATGAGAATACGAGTCGCTAAATGAATTCCAAACGCTAGTCCCGGAGGGACGACACCCTTAGCACTAATCGCAGATGAGCAAACAGAGCCCCGGAGGGGCGGCACTGGTCGTATGAACGAGTGCCGCTCCTCCGGAGCTCTTTTCTTTTAATGAATCTTTAGTGCTAAAGGTGTCGTCCCTCCGGGACTACTCCGGCAAAATCGCCGGCCGCTGCGTGATCTCGTGATAGCACACGATGTCGCCTTTGCAGAAATAATGCGTCACCAGGCTCTTGCGCGTGAGCTGTTCATTCGTGACGGGCTCTCCGCCGTGCAGGAGATTCGCGTGCCACACGAGCAGGTCGCCTTTTTTCGCGAGGAAAATTTCTTTTTCTAATTTTTTCTCCGCGATCTCCGAAGCGATCTTCTTCTCGTAATTGCCGTAGAGATTGTCGCCGACGGCAAACGCGTTGCTGTCGTGATCGAAATCTTCGCCGAGGATGTACGGCAATTGCTGGCTGCCGGGATAATAATGCAGCGGGCCGCTTTCCATCGTGATATCTTCCAGCGCGAGCCAGGTAGCAATGAGATAACCGACCGGCTCCGTCGTCATGTGGATGAAATCGGAATGCGTTTTCTGGCGGCTGCCTTTGAGAAAGCTGATCGTCTGGAACGGCACCACATCCGCGCCGAGCGTGAACGTGAGAAAGCTCTTCAGCACTTCGTCGTTGATGAGCCTTTGCACCACCGGCATTTGCTCCCACGCATTCATCACGCGCGAGTTGGTGTAATCGAAATCGACGGCCTTCGAATCGATGAGCTGCTGCAACCCGTTGTTGATCGCGTCGCACATTTCGGGAGAAGCAAAATGCTCCAGGATCATATAACCTTTCGCCGGCCATTGCTTCAGCTGCTCCTGCCAGGGCAACGGGAATTTCGACAGCTTCGGATCAGCCGCTAACTTTTCCAGTGCGCCGGGCTGATCGAGCCAGGGAATGTCTTTGCCGGGATTCGAAATATCCTTGTGCGCGAGCGAAGAAACGACGGTCTTGCCGATGCCGAACTTTTGGTAAAGCGCTTTGTTGCGTTTGAGGCTGCGATAATGCGCGAGGTTGTGCAGTACGTGCAAAATGCGCATGCGGCGGAGCGTCGACCAGTATCGTTTCAGCAGGGACATCGGGGTTCAAAGATAGCCGCAGATTATTCTGAATGCGCTGATTTTTCGAAAACAAAACAAGCTTTCGCAAATTTTAAGATTGCGCTTTCCGGGCGAAATCTTCCGCTTCGAAACGCACTTTCCGCAGCAAAGCCAATTGTTCGCCGGAAAGTTTTTTGCGCAACGCGGCATGCTTCCCGGTTGCTTTCACGTATTCCGCCAGCAGCGCCGTATCGTGCCAGTTGCCGAGCGTTTCCTGCAGTGCGTCGAGATAATCGTGATCGAAATGAAAACGCTTCGATTCTTTTTTGCCGAGCAGCTTATCGAGATACAGCAAATTTTTCACGCGCTTGCGGCAATGGTGCAGCTCATCACCGAGCGCCTGCAAAAGTTCTTTTTCAAGATGCTTGCCCTCTTTCGCAAAAAAATTCTTCAGCTGTCCATGCGTGATCTTTCCGAAATGCCGCAGGAAATAATCGTGCGTGCTTTTGATTTCTTTCAGCGCATCCGGAATGGCTTCGCGAAAAGGTTTGGTCCGTTGACGGATCAGCGTTCGTTGTTCGCGCAGAAAAGCCGCATCACGGAAACCGTGCTCTTTCGCGAGACGAACATTCACATGCGCCGCGCGGATCTCCCCCGCTTCATCGAAGATTTTTTTCAGCGGACGAAAATGCTTTTTCATTTTCTTGCCATCCAGTCCCGGCAATTCTTCCAGCGCCCGTACTTTTTTGATCGCCACACGAAGTTTATGCAAACGCTCGGGGCCGCCATTCGCCGCATAATCCTGCAACTGCCGGCGGATCTCTTTCCACTGGTCATCGAAATATTTCCGCTGGCGTTTCTTCTTCAGCATGACAGTATTAAAGTTACGGAGAAGGAACTTGCTGCGTGTTAAGAATGACCAATATCACGCAACCGGCTGTTCTGCTGCACGATGCCCGGTCTGATTCCCGCGTTTTTTCGACGCCCGAAAATCCCATAAAACCGCTATTTTTGCGCGTCTGATCCAACAGGCACCTAATTATTATGGCACAAGTAGAGCTGATCATGCCGAAAATGGGCGAAAGCGTCGCCGAGGCAACTATCATCAAATGGCTGAAGAACGAAGGGGACAAGATCGCCCTCGACGAACCCGTGCTCGAGATCGCTACCGACAAGGTGGATTCCGAGATTCCTTCGCCGTTCGAAGGTTTTCTTTCGAAGAAGCTCTTCAACGAAGGTGACGTGGTCCAGGTCGGGAAAGCCGTAGCGCTCATTTCTTCGGAAGCCGGCGCCGCACCTTCTTCCACGCCCGCCGCACCCGTTGCCGACGCGAAACAAACCGCCACCGCCCAACCCGCGCAAAAGCAATCCGCTCCCGTTGCGCAGGTAGAAACCTCGAAGACCGGCGAAAGCAGCCGCTTCTACTCCCCGCTCGTGCGCAACATCGCGAAGCAGGAAGGCATTTCGGTAGCAGAGCTTGAAACTATCGAAGGCACTGGTCAGCACGGCCGCGTCACGAAAAACGACATTCTCAATTACATCCCGAATAAAGGCAAAGGCGCACAGCAGTCGTCCGTGCAGCAGCAGGTCGCAGAACCTTCTGTCCAGCAGAGCAACGGCGCTGCGCAGAAGCAGGAAGCTGCTCCGAAGCAGGAATCCGGCGCGCAAACCATCTCCATCAAACCGCCGACCGTCACGATGATGAACGGCGACGAGATCATCGAGATGGACCGCATGCGCAAGCTGATCGCCGACCACATGGTGATGAGCAAGCACGTGGCGCCGCACGTTACTTCCTTCGTAGAAGCCGACGTCACCAACCTCGTCCTCTGGCGCGAGAAAGTGAAAAAAGATTTCGAAAAGCGCGAGAAAGAAAAGCTCACGTTCACGCCGATGTTCATCGAAGCCGTTGCGAAAGCGATCAAGGACTTCCCGATGATCAACATCTCCGTTGACGGACAGAAGCTCGTGCTCCGCAAAAACATCAACATCGGCATGGCCGCTGCGCTTCCGTCGGGCAACCTCATCGTTCCCGTAATCCGCAACGCCGACCGCATGAACCTCGTCGGCCTCACCGCAACCGTGAACGACCTCGCAGGACGCGCACGTGCCGGCAAGCTCACGCCGGATGAGATCCAGGGCGGCACCTACACCATCTCGAACGTCGGCACCTTCGGCAACGTGATGGGCACACCGATCATCAACCAGCCGCAGGTCGCCATCCTCGCTGTCGGCGCCATCCGCAAGAAACCCGCTGTCATTGAAACGCCCTACGGCGATACGATCGGCATCCGCCACATGATGTTCCTCTCCCATTCCTATGATCACCGCGTAGTCGACGGTTCCCTCGGCGGACAGTTCGTTCGTCGCGTAGCCGATTACCTCGAGCAGTGGGACATCAACCGCGAGATTTAATATGCCAATGTGCTAATGTGCCAAAATGCCGATGAAAAAATCATCGGCATTTTGCTTTATAGAGGTTTCCAATGCCCGATTCTCCCGTAAAGAATATTTGAATTTTCAATGCGCGCGGGCATTTCGCGGGCATCAGCATATCGGCACATTAGCATATCGGCACATCAAATCCACAACCGCCGGTGCTCCGCTTCCCCGTTTTTCTATCTTTGAAGGCCATTTTTTTCCCGATGAAAAAGCAGCATTACCTCTCCGTTATCCTTCTTGCGGGTATTCTCCTGCTCATTTCCGCAGGCATTCCGAAATCGGTGCGACAAAAGATCGTGAAGGCCGACGAGCTGTTCATGCAGGAAGATTACGACGATGCGTTGCCGTTGTATCTCGACGCCTACAAGATGGATCCGTCGAATGCGAACGTCAGCTTCAAGATCGGCGTTTGCTGCCTCAACATTTCTTCGCAGAAGCACAATGCGGAGACTTACCTGTTCGTTGCGGCGTCCAACGTTTCAGAAAATTACCGCGAAAGCAGCGTCAAGGAAAAACATGCGCCGTCGACCACCTATCTCTATTACGGCGAAGCGCTGCACCTCAACAATAAATTCGACGAGGCGATCGCCAATTTTGACAAATACAAAACGTACATCGATCCTGCCGACACGAAAGCGCTGGCCGACGTGAACCTGCGCATCCAGTGGTGCAACAACGGAAAGATGCTGATGGCGAATCCCGTCAACATTCTCGTGGACAACATCGGCGCCAACGTCAATACCGAATGGCCGGAATATTCGCCGGTCATCTCCGCCGATGAACAAACGCTCATTTTCACCAGCCGCCGTCCCACGACGACTGGTGGCGGCAAGGATCCGCGCGACGGCATGTATTACGAGGACATTTACATGAGCTCGCGCACGGATTCCGGCTGGAGCAAGGCCGTGCCGATGGCCAACAACATCAACACGCCCGGCCACGAAGCCACGATCGGCATCAGCGCCGACGGACAGCAGCTGCTCATTTACAAAGACGACGCGGGCGACGGCAACATCTACCTCAGCCGCCTGATGGGCGAAAACTGGATGACGCCGCAGAAGCTCACGGAAAACGTGAACAGCAAAAGCTGGGAGCCGAGCGCCACGATCACGCCGGACAATAACACGCTTTATTTCACCAGCACACGCGAAGGCGGTTTCGGCGGTCGCGACATCTGGCGTTCCGTCCGCCTGCCCAACGGCGAATGGTCGAAGCCCGTCAATCTCGGACCGAAGATCAACACGCCTTACGATGAAGATGCGCCGGCTATTCTCGCTGACGGCAAAACATTATATTTCGCATCAAACGGCCCGCAGTCGATGGGCGGCTTCGACATCTTCTCTTCCACGATGGACGACGATGGCAACTGGGGCGATCCGCAGAACGTCGGTTACCCGGTCAACACGAGCGACGACGACGTATTCTTCGTTCCTACGCCGGACAACAAGCATGCGTATTATTCTTCGGCCAACAACGCCGGCGGCAAAGGCGAAAAAGACATTTACCTGCTCACCTTCCCGCAAAAAGAAGAAACGAAGCTGACCGTCCTCGAAGGAACGATCACGAGCATCTTCGGCGGCGTCCCGGAAAACACGGTGATCACCGTTACCGACGTGGCTACCGGCGAGAACATGGGCACTTACCTGCCGAACAGCCGCACCGGCCGTTACGTCATCATTCTCCCGCCCGGACGCAACTACAGCATCACCTACGAAGCGACCGATTATCTCTACCAGTCGGATAACGTGAACGTCGCCGACACCAGCGCTTACCAGGAAATTGATCGCCCCGTCGAGCTGGAGCCGCTGAAAGTGGGACAGAAGATCGTCGTGCGCAACATCTTCTTCGCATCGGGACAATCTGCGCTGCAGGCCGATTCGAAAACCGAGCTCGACAAGCTGGTGCGCCTGATGAACCAGTTCCCGGGCCTCATCGTGGAAATTGCCGGTCATACGGATGCCAGCGGTTCCGACGAGCTCAACCAGCGTTTGTCCGAACAGCGCGCGCAGGCCGTCGCCGATTACCTCGTGGCGCACGGCATCGACCGGAAACGTCTCCGCACCAAAGGCTACGGCGAATCCCAACCGATCGCCATCAACTACAACAAAGACGGCAGCCCCAACAAACAAGGCATGTCGCTCAACCGCCGCTTCGAATTCACCGTGCTCAGCGTGGATGGAAAGCTGGACGTGGTGGAGCCGATTAACGTTCCTGAGAATTTAAAGAATAAAGGGAAGTAGTTTCTCAGGCAAGATTGTGCCGATCGAAACTGTTGTGCTTCCATTACCGGTAAGTCGGTAAGTCGGTCATTCGGCTTCGTCTTTTCTTAGAAAAAATTGCAGAAAACGACAACGTTTAGTGCTCGGCAGAAATTACCGGTCGGTCGTCAGTTGCCAGTCTCGTTAAATTACAACAGGCCGACAACCGAATGACCGACTTACCGATTTCCCGAATGCCCGATTTACGAAGGGGAGCCCGCTCTACAACCTGCAACTTTCCCGCCGCAAGGCAACCGCAGTGCTCGACTACTTCATCATTTGCGGAATTGCCCCGACACGTTTGTTTATAGCAGGAGAAGGCGAAAACCTGCCGGTCGCACCCAATACGAAGAACGACGGCGCCGATATCACAGAAGGCCGCAGCCTGAACCGTCGTGTGGAAATTCAACTCGTCCGGTGAAATCTTCATTTGGTACGGCGTTTGCCGCCACATGTCGGGAAAACGGGGAAAAGGATTATTTTTGCCCGGGTTCGTCTCTTTTTTTAAGCTCAAACTAATACTATGCACCTGAAGCGTTTACTCACCAGCTTAGTCATGTTATGCGTTGTGGTAATTGCCAGGGCCGGAACAGAGCCTATTCCCGGGAATTATAAAGACAACTTCATGCAGGGCAACCAGCTCATCGAAGAGAAGAACTGGCCGATGGCGTTGAAATTTTTCCAGGAAGCGTATAAAGTCGATTCCAACAACGCCAACATCAATTACAAGATGGGCCTTTGCTACCTGAATTCCCTCTCGGAAAAACAGAAGGCCCTTCGCTACCTCCGCAAAGCTTCCAAAGACGTTACCCGTAATTACGATCCGTTCACGCCGCAGGTGAAAAAAGCGCCGGAGAACACGTTCTACTACCTCGCGCAGGCTTACCATTACAACTACCAGTTTGATTCCGCCATCATCTATTTCGATTCGTGGAAATCAATCGTCGGCAACCGCGATCCGGAAGCGGTGAAGGACATCGACATGCGCATCAACTGGGCGAAGAATGCGAAAGAATTCATGAGCTCGCCGCTGCCCGTCACCATTACCAATATGGGCGACAGCATCAACGGCCCCGGCCCGGATTACAGCCCGGTGATTTCCATTGACGAAAACACGCTCATCTTCACCTCGCGCCGCGCCGGTGATATCGGCATCGACGGGCAGTATTACGAAGACATTCTCATCGCCGAGAAAAAGGCGGACGGCACCTGGGGAGAAGCCCACCCGATCAGCCCGTACATCAACACGCCCACCAACGAAGCGTCGATCTCGCTTTCCGCCGACGGTCAGGTGCTGTTCATTTATCGCGACGATAACGGCGGTGACATTTATTCCAGCACGAACATGAACGGACAGTGGATGTCGCCGGTGCCGCTGGGTGGCGACGTCAACAGCCGCTACTGGGAAACGCACGCCTGTATGACGGCCGACGGCAACACGCTGTATTTCGTGAGCGATCGTCCCGGTGGTTTCGGCGGCCGCGACATTTACCGCTGCGTGCGCCTGCCCAACGGGCAATGGTCGAAAGCGCTGAACCTCGGCCCGAAAGTGAACACCGCAGCCGACGAAGATTCTCCGTTCATCCATCCTGACCAGAAGACGCTTTTCTTCTCGTCGAAAGGACACAAGTCGATGGGCGGCTTCGACATTTTCTTCACGTTCAAAGACGAGAACGAGCAGTGGATGGACCCGGTGAACATCGGCTACCCGATCAACACGCCGGACGACGATATTTTCTACAGCACTTCGCCGGATGGGAAGCGCGCTTATTTCTCTTCGGTGCGTGAAGGCGGCCGGGGCGAAAAAGATATTTACATGGCGATGCTCGACCAGGGCCCGAAACCCGAAGGCCTGACGCTCCTCAAAGGCCGCATCTACAACGCCGACGGTTCCCCGCTCAAACAGAAAATCGACATCAACGTTACCAACACCACTTTGGGACAGCTGGCCGGTCTTTACAAGCCGAACGCGAACGGCAACTTCACGATCATCCTGAACGCCGGCAGCACGTACCAGATCGATTATTACGTGGATGACAAGGAATATTCCAACGAGATCATCGACGTGCCGGCCGGTTCCGAATTCAACGTGATTGAACGCGGCATCAACCTGCGCGACCTGGTGCTCGGCAAGATTCCGAACGAAGTTCCGAAAGACACTGCGAAGCCCGTCACCAACCGCGACATCCTCAACCCGAACATTCGTCCCAAGAACTGGAAGGCCGAGCTGACGGAAACGCACAACCTCAATTTCTCGATGTTCTTCAAATACAACATCAGTGAAATTGACCCGAAAGACGCCGACTTCAAGCTCTTCATCGACAGCTGCGTGGCGCACATCAACAAATACGGCGAGATCAATTTCCGCATCACCGCCGCCGCTTCGCAGGTCCCGACGAAGAAATTCAAATCGAACAAGGATCTCGCCACCGACCGCGCCACCAAGGCACAGGCTGTCGTTAATAAAGCGCTGGCCGCAAAAGGCGTCGACATGTCGAAAGTGCATTGGGTGAAAGTCAACTCTTACGTGCTCGGGCCGCAGTACAAATCCGACTTCGAGAAACGGAAAGCGACGTACGAGAAATACCAGTACGTGAAGATCCGCGGGTATTAGGAGTACGAAACAATAGAATTTAGAATACGAGAAGCATCCTGTCAACAGGGTGCTTCTCTACTTTCCAGGCGGTTCAGCATCTGTTCCCGGTTTGTCATCCGCAAAACTTCCAGCCGCGTACCGGCAAATAACCATTATTCGTAACCTTTCGTAATTCGTATATTCGTATGCATCTGTAATTCATAACCCTTCCTTATTTTTGGTTCAATACTTGCAACCCGTTTTCAAAACACCCCCCATTACCCGTGAAAACTGTGAAGTGGCTTAGTGTCGTCCTTCTGCTCGGGATCGTCATGTCCCTGCAGGCGCAAACGCGTCCCGGCGCCGGAGTTCCGGACCCGGAGCAGGCCGCGGAACATTTCAAGCACGGCAACTACGTCATGGCGCTGCCGATTTACGTGGCGCTGGTAAAAAAGGAAGCCAACAACGTTGATTACAATTACCGCGCGGGCCTCTGCTACCTCCGCACGAACGGTCACAAAAAAGAAGCGGTTAAATATCTCGAGACCGCCACGAAACAAAGCTCCTGCCCGAACGACGGCTGGCTTTTTCTCGGACAGGCTTATCAATATGCGCTGCGTTTCGATGATGCGATCAAAGCGTTTGAAACCTTCAAAGTGAAAGCCTCGAAAGAAGAAAAGGCCGACGCCGATCATTACATCGCGCAATGCAAAAGCGGGAAATTGCTGGTCGCGAACCCGCTTGACGTGACGTTCCAGGATTTGCCGAAAGAAGTGAACAGCGAATTCCCCGATTATTACCCGTTCGTCACTTCCGATGAATCGATGCTGGTGTTCACCTCGCGGCGCAAAGGAAACGTAGGCGCTACTTCCGTGGAGATGGACGGCTATTACGCTTCCGACATTTATTACACGCGCTCGCAGAACGGTGTTTTCCAGAAAGCGAAGAATGCGGGCCCGGGCGTCAACGGCAATTACGACGAGCAATGCACCAGCCTCACTTCCGACGGCAAGCTGATGACGGTGTACGTCGACAACATTTCCACTGCAGGCGATCTCTACAACACGACGTTCAAGAATTCGTTCAGCAAAATCGAAAAGATCCCGGACAATGCGCAGAACGAATACGACCGCATCAACGGCGGTTTTGAAACTTCAGGAGCGTATTCACCCGACGGCAATATTTTCTTCTTCGCCAGCAAACGCGACGGCGGACAAGGCGGCACCGACATTTACATGAGCCGCAAGCTGCCCGGAAATTTCGGCTGGGGAAACCCGGTCAACATCACCGCGATCAACTCGAATTACAACGAAGATTTCCCGTTCATGTCGCCCGACGGCAAAACGCTGTACTTCGCTTCGCAGGGCTTCAACAGCATGGGCGGCTACGATCTTTTCTATTCCGTGTGGGACCAGGAAAACAACACGTGGTCGGCGCCGCGCAACGTCGGTTACCCGGTCAACACGCCCGGCGATGAGATGACGATCTGCTTCACGGAAAACAACCGCATTGCCTACATCACTTCGGATCGCGAAGGCGGCCAGGGCGACATGGACATCTGGCGCGTCGTGTTCAACGAAGTGCAGCAGAATTCTTTTACGATCGTTACCGGCACCATCCGTCTCCCCGACTCCACCATGAGCAAAGCCGACCTGACGATCATGGTGACGAACGCCGCCACGCAGGAAGATTACGGCAGCTATCGCGCCAATTCCAACACCGGCCGCTTCGTGCTCGCCTTGCCTCCCGGCAAATACATCCTCAACCTCGACGTGCCCGGCTGCAAACCTTACGTAGAAACGATCATCGTGTTCGATATCGGTCCGCAGGGGGAAATGACGAAAGATATTCTGGTGGCGAAGCAGTAGTCGTGCTTCGGTACGCCGGAGGTCATTTGCATTCCCTCCGTGATTTTCTGCCCGGCTACTCAGCACGACATCCTTTTAATGAGAAGCAAGTTCTACATGGTCATTGGCATTCCCTCCGTGATTTTCTGCCCGGCTACTCAGCACGACAACTGCGGATGGAATCAACGGCTTAATTGAATTTACCTGTGAAAGAATTTTGCAATCTTCAATGAGAGGTTCGACACGCCAACCATAAATAGAATTCCGGATTAGATGGAACCGCGTATTTTGATCGTTATCCTTATTGCTTTTGCGGGAGGGCTCGTTTGCATCATTCTTGAGCAACGCGCGCGATTAAAGCTTCGCTGGTGGCTGACGGAACAAGGTCTTCCGCATACGAAAGCATTCCTGGAAAAAATGGTTGCAGAAAATAAGCCAGAGCACCTTTGGGCAATTCGTTTGCTTAAACAGTATGAAACCGTAATCTTCGTGTGCGGTGGTTTAACGCTGGTGTTTATCGTGCTCGCGGTGAAATCGGTTTTCTTTAAATAATCTCCGGTCGTCGCGGGATTTTTTTTGATCTTGCTGCTGTAATCCCACGAAATGTTCGGCCTCTTTAAATCCCAGCCAGCACCGCCGCAACTTCCGGAAGAGAAACGAAAGTATTTCGACAACCAGTTTCATTGGCTGCTGGAGAATTTCGGTGAATCCTTTCCGGCGAAAGATCCGCTGACGCCGACGCTGCACGATTTTCCGATTCGCTATGACGGCTCTGAGAAAACGATCCTGCAGACGCTCGACATTGTTTGCCGGCAAATGGAAATCGATCCGTCGATCAT
>CAMLEF010000109.1 GCA_946478675.1 uncultured Flavobacteriales bacterium
CACGAGCTGGGACCGTTCGACGCGGTGCTGGCCGCGTTCGAGACGCTGGCGCACGTGCCGGCGTACTCGGAGTGGCTGCGGTCCGCGGACTGGGGACCGGCCTACCGCCGGCACCGTCAGCTGCTCCGGCTGATCGGCAGCAACGACCAGGACCTTCCGGAAGTGTGCTCCGAATACACGCTGCTCATCCACCCGGATTTCCTGCTGGGCTACCCGCTGGCGAAAACGATCCGGCAGCACGGTTTCTTCTCGTATTCGACGAATGAAACGCTGCATCTTTCGGAAGAAGAAAAAGCGACCATCACCGGCCTCTTCGTGCTGATCGAAAAAGAGCTGAACAGCCGCATCGACGATTTCAGCCACGATGTGGTCATCGCGCAGATCGGATTGCTGCTGAATTACGCGAACCGTTTTTACAACCGCCAGTTCATTACGCGGAAAGCGCTGAACAATGATCTTCTGCAAAAGATGGAAGAGCTGCTCGATCGTTATTTCGATGAAGAAGTGTCGCTGAACCGCGGCGTTCCTTCCGTGCAAGAGCTCGCTGAAAAATTAAACCTCTCTCCCAGCTACCTGTGAGACATGATGCGTTCGCTCACCGGTCAAAACGCGCAGCAGCACATCCACCACAAGCTCATCGAAAAAGCGAAAGAAAAGCTCTCGACCACGACACTTTCCATCAGTGAGATCGCTTATGAATTGGGCTTCGGTCACCCGCAATCGTTCAGCAAATTATTCAAGCTGAAAACGAAGTTGTCGCCGCAGGAGTTCAGGAGGTCGTTTAATTGAAGCGGTGATTGTCTTAGGACAATTTCCGGCTGTACTTTTTCGGCTTCTTCCCCAAATGTTTTTCGAAGACCCTCGAAAAATGGCTGAGGTTTTCAAAGCCCATGCGGTAGCCGGTTTCGGAGACGGACAATTTTTCTTCCCGCAATAAGCGCGCAGCTTCTTTCATCCGCAAATGCTGGCAATACTCGTAGATGCCCCTGCCGAACACCTGCGTGAAGATCCGGCGCAGCTTGAGCTCGTTCATTCCTGCTATTTGTTTCAGCTCGTCAGTCGCAGGCGGCGCACTTAACGATGCTACGATTCTATCGCGCACTTTGTAAACAGCGTTGATTTCGCGCTCGTTGAGCTTCCGGTGCACGGACTTTTCGCGTTTGCGCAAACTTCTGAACAACGCGAGCAGCAGCTCCATCGCCTTGAGCTTGTAATGATAACTTTTCAATGCACGCGGCTCTTCCTTCTTCACGATGTCGTTGACGGTGTTCAGCATTTCATCCGTCATGATCTCTTCCACGAGGAAATTGTTGCTGCTGCCGAAGAGGAAACCGAAACGAGCGGAATCTTCTTTCAGAAAGCTCTTGAGATATGCCGCGCTGATGCCAATCGAAATGTGCGTGACCTGCGTGCCTTTTCGAAAAGTGATCTGCTGCGAAAGCGAAATGGGAAACACACGCACATGCGGCGGATCGGACGGGCGTGTGCTGCGTTTCGAAACTTTATCTTCAAACACATTGTAAAACGAAAAGCAGATGCAATCGTCTATTTCATTAGCAGTCGCCGTTTGCCGCACGAAATTTCCCTTCACGCGATACGCGCCGAAATGCATCACCAGCTCGGGCAGAAAAACGTATTCCTTCAAATAGCGCAGCTCGAAGTTCTTTTCGAAATGTTGTAATCCCTTCCCGATGATCTTCCCGAGACGCTTTCCGCGCAAGGCGGTTTTACGGTTAGAAGCAGCCATAAGCTTTTCGACTGTTTTTAATTCGTTTGCGGATATTTTATCTGTAAAGATGAAACGAATTTTGCCTCATTATCATTCCATGAAGCAATGAAAAAGAACGTATTGATTTCCGGCGCGAGCATTGCCGGGCTGACCCTCGCCTTCTGGCTGAACCGTTTCGGCTATGCAGTCACCTTTGTAGAGATCAACAACGGCCTCCGGCGTGGTGGCTCTCCGATCGATGTGCGCGGCGAAGCGCTGAACGTGGCGCAGCAAATGGGCATTCTCGAAAAGATCCGTGAGAAACAGTTCGTGCACACCGACGAGATCGTGAATGCGGCAAACGAAACGCTGGTAACAATCGCCATCAACTCGCTACCCGAATACAGCGGCGACATCGAGATCCACCGCGACGACCTGGTGGATATTCTTTATGAGGCGATTCCGCCGGGTGAAGTGGAATTCCTGTTTGCCAATCGCATTGAACGTATCGTGCAGCACACCGGCGATGTGGAAGTGTTCTTCCGAAACGGCGAAAGGAGAAACTTCGATTTCGTGTTCGGCGCCGACGGCACACATTCGCTGGTGCGCAGGCTCGTATTCGGCGAGGAAGAACAGTTCAACGTTTTCTTCGGTGCCTATTTCGCCATCGTGGAAGCGTCGCACATCGTCAGCAAGCCCTACTCAGGGACCTTGTACCAGGAGCCGGGGAAAATGGCAGCGCTGTACCCGTTCAAAAAAGCAGTGAATGCGATGCTGTTGTTTCGTTCGCCGGAGCTCGATTGGGATTACCGCGATGACGAGCAGCACAAGCAGATCCTCACGCGTCATTTTGAAAACGGAGGCTGGCGCATCCCGGAGATCTTACAGGAAATGCAGCAATCCGATCAGCTCTATTTCGACGAGGTCTGCCAGATCCACATGCCTTCGTGGTCGCAGGGGCGCGTGGCGCTGCTGGGTGATGCGGCGCATACAGCGGGCTTTCCCACCGGTATGGGTACCAGTCTTACGATGCAGGGCGCGACGATCTTAGCGCACGAGCTTCATGCTGCAGGAGAAAATTATACCGCTGCATTCACCAGGTATTATACGTCGTTCAAACCTTTTGTCGAAAGCCTGCAGGCAAGGATCCTTCGCGGGTTAAGCCATCTTGTTCCTGAAACTGCAGAAGGCATCGAAGCGCTGATCCGGCGATTCCGGGAAATGAAATAGTTTTTCGCGGCGGGCACGTGTATCATTCCCGACGCAGCAGGTTGCGCTATTTTCCCGACCTTTAGGCTGCTCAACACATTGCTGCGATGAAAAAACCCGCTCCTTTCCGCTCCGGAAAGAAATGGCTTGCCCTGCTTTGCCTCTGCCTTCCCGTCATTTCCTTCAGCCAGAACAACGACCGCTGGCTGCAGCTCTGGCAAACGCCGGGAACCAACTTCTATACCGTTCAACAGGCTTTCGACTCCGCGTGGCACGACCGCGAGCAGGAGATGATGCGCGAACGGCAGCAACAAAATAACGCGCAGGCAGAAGACCGCGATCATGATGCGGCCAGGGAAGAAAACGAAGCGCTCGACGGCACCTTCTTCCAGTACAAGCGCTGGGAACATTTCATGGAACCGCGCGTGGCGCCCAGCGGAGATATGTCGCTGCCGGCTTCTACGTACGACCGCTTCATGGAGTACGTCAACAGCAACCCGGCGGCAATGGCGCAGTACCATGCTTCCACCTCGCGACAGCAATCGAGCAACGCGTGGTCGTTCATCGGTCCTACGGGTGCGCCTTCGGGCAGCGGCGCCGGTCGACTCTGCTGCGTGCGCTTCGATCCGCTCAATACCGATGTCATCTACGTCGGCGCTCCGGCGGGCGGACTGTGGAAGTCGAACAACAACGGCAACAGCTGGACCTGCCTCACGGATTTTCTTCCGTCGATCGGTTGCTCGGACGTGGCTGTCGATCCGACGAACACGAACATTCTTTATCTCGCGACCGGCGATAACGACGCAGGCGATTCTCCGAGCATCGGCGTCATGAAAAGCATTGACGGCGGTCTCACGTGGAATACAACCGGGCTGCAGTTCAACACTTCGCAGGTGCGCCGCATTTCGAAAATTCTTCTCGACCCGACGAACCCGAACATTCTTTACGCAGGAACGTCATCCGGCATTTACAAAACGTACGACGCCGGCGTCAACTGGTACCTCATGTCGCAGCTCAACACGATCGACATGGAATTCATGCCGGGCAACCCGAACACGATCTACGCCTGCAAAACTTCGTTCTTCAAATCCACGAACGGCGGCGTGACGTGGACGATGGTTTCTTCGGGACTTCCGCAGAGCAGCATCATCTCGCGACTCGCGATTGCCGTAACGCCCGCTGCGCCGAACAATGTTTATATCGTTGCTGCGCACACCGGCTCGTACGCTTTCGAAGGTCTTTATCTCTCGACCAACAACGGCAACAGCTTCACCGCGCAGTCCGGCTCTCCGAATATTCTCGGCTGGGATCCGAACGGCGGCGATACCGACGGACAAGGCTGGTACGATCTCGCGATTGCCGTTGCGCCTTACGATGCGAACGTGGTCGTAGTCGGCGGCGTGAACGTCTGGCGCTCGGACGACATGGGCCAGAGCTGGTCGCTGAACGCGCACTGGTACGGCGGTGGCGGCGCGCCTTACGTGCATGCCGACGTGCATGATCTCATCTTCGAGCCGGGACAACCGGGTTCCTATTTCGCAGGATGCGACGGCGGCATTTTCCATACGGCCAATGACGGCGCATCGTTCGACGATCTCAGCAGCAATTTGTGCATCGCGCAGATCTATCGCATCGGTCTCTCGGGATCGAACGCAGGAACGCTGATCGGCGGTCACCAGGACAACGGCACGAACGTGAAAGCCGGCGCCAACTATTTCGAAGGGCTCGGCGGCGACGGCATGGATTGTTTCATCGACCGCACGAATGACAACAACATGTTCGGCGAATTGTATTACGGCGCATTCAACCGTACCACGAACGGCGGTGCGAACTGGTCGGGTATTACCAACGGCCTCACCGGCTCTGCCGACTGGGTAACGCCGTGGTGCCAGGACCCGGTTGATCCGAATACGCTGTACGCCGGTTACGACCAGCTGTTCAAATCCACCAACCTCGGCAACTCG
Organism: uncultured Flavobacteriales bacterium; assembly: GCA_946478675.1. The sequence goes on from CAMLEF010000109.1 coordinate 4,882, forward strand.
TGGGCGCCGACGAGCTCCACGATGCTGGGCGTGCTGAAAGACATTGCGGTTGCGCCTTCGAACAACCAGTACATCTACGCGTCGACGGGCGTCGGATTGTCGCGCTCTACCGACGGCGGCGTGACGTGGACGAACATCACACCTTCGGCACTCGGCGGGCTCAACATCTCGCGCATCACCATCAGCTCGTACGACGAGAAGAAGATCTGGATCAGCGTGTCGGGCTATACGGCAAACAAAAAATGTTTCGCGAGCAATGACGGCGGCACCACGTGGAGCAACATTTCCTACGGTCTTCCGAATATTCCTGCGAACTGCATCGTCGCTGTTCCGAATTCGATGAGCGATGCCGTTTTTATCGGTTGCGACGTCGGCGTGTATTACCGCGATAATTCTTCGGCAACGTGGCAGCCGTATTTCGTGAACCTGCCGCATGCGCCGATCTTCGATCTCGAAATTTTCAAGCCGACGATGATGCTGCGCGCTTCGACGTATGGCCGCGGAATCTGGGAAACGCCGATCGATCAATCCGTGCTGCTGCCGCTGGCAAATTTCACGTCGAACACGACTGTCGTTTGTCCCGGGCAATCCGTACAGTTCACCGACCTCTCGACCTTCAACCCGACGGCGTGGAGCTGGAATTTCCCCGGCGGCTCACCGTCTTCTTCGACGCAGCAGAATCCTGCAGTCGTTTACAACACACCGGGAACGTACGCCGTTACGCTCACCGCTACGAACGCCGCAGGAAGCGCGACGCAAACGTTCACCACCTACATCACGGTAACCGGATCGCAGCAACCGCCTTACATGGAAGATTTCACTTCCGGCGTTTTCCTTCCGATGGGATGGACGGGCAACAACACCGGCAACCAGGCGGCGTTCTGGAAGCTGAATGCGACGGTCGGTCACAACAACGCCGGCAGCACGTACTTCGACAATTTCAATTACAGCATCAACGGCGAGCAGGACGACATCCGCTCGATGGGATTGAACTTTTCCGGCTACACGTCGCTGTCGCTGACCTTCGATGTGGCGTACGCACGTTTCAGCGCTTCCCGCAGCGATACGCTCGAAGTGCTCGTGTCTTCCGATTGCGGAGCGACGTGGACGCAGGTGTATTTGAAAGGCGGATCGACGCTGGCAACGAACGGCACGCAGACCTCCGCATTCACGCCGACGAGCAGCCAGTGGCGCAACGAATCGGTGAACCTGAATGCATATGCGAACATGAGCAACGTGATGGTGGCGTTCCGCAACCACGGCCGTCACGGTAATTTCCTCTGGCTCGACAACATCAACATTACCGGCGTCGTCAATGCAGCTCCTGTAGGGGCGTTCACGTCACCCGGCAGCGCGTGTGAAAACGGCAGCGTGAATTTCACCGATCTCTCTGCGCCTGCCGCTACCGCATGGACGTGGTATTTCCCCGGCGCAACGGTTCCGACGTCGAACGCACAAAATCCTTCGGCAACGTGGACGACGGCAGGCACGTACACCGTGTCGCTCGTTTCTTCGAACAGCTTCGGCAGCGATTCCACTTCGCAGGTGATCACTGTAAACGCAGCGCCTGTTGCAGATGCCGGAAACGACACGAGCTATTGCAGCGGAACGTATGTACTGCTCGGCGCGACCGGCGGTGTGAATTACAGCTGGCAGCCTTCTGCGAACCTGACCGATCCGTACAATGCTTCGACCGGCGTTTCCGTTTCGAATACGCAGACGTACACGGTGACGGTGACGAATGCACAGGGATGCGCAGCGCAGGACTCCGTGAAAATTACCGTGAAGCCGCTGCCGTCATTCGGCGTTTCTTCCAACCCGGCCAGCATCTGTTACGGCGACACCGCAGTGCTGCATGCGTCAAACCTGAACTGGACGTACCTGTGGTCGCCGAACAATTCGCTCAATGCGGACACGGGCATTTCTGTGCTCGCGTGGCCGACGCAAACGACGATCTACACGATCACGGCAACGGATACGAACGGCTGCACGAATTCCACGACCAAAACGATCACCGTGTACCCGCTGCTGCTGCCGCCGACGGTTATCATCAACGGCTTTACACTCACCTGCTCGACGTTCGGCTTCTCGTACCAATGGTATTTGAACGGCTCGCCGATCGCGGGCGCTACTTCGCAGACGTACGTGGCTACGCAGGTCGGCAACTATTCCGTGGAAGCATTGACATACCAGGGTTGCTCGTCGGGAATGTCGCCGGTGGTGTTGGTGGATGGCATACCCGATGAAAACGGTCCGTTATTCCAGCTTTCACCGAACCCGAACAACGGCGCGTTTGAACTTTCTTTCGTGACAACGACAACTTCCGATTACACGCTGTGGATCTACAGCCTCGACGGAAAGCTGGCGTATTACGAAGAGCTGCCGTCGTTCTCGGGCGCGTACACGAAACGCATCGACCTCGGCGAATTCGGCGCGGGCACGTATGCGGTGCGTCTCAGCGATGCGAAAGGACAAACGGTGCGATTGGTAATCGTGCAGTAATTCGCAACTTCGCCGCGTATGCATTTTCATCCGGATAAAAGCTGGACGCTGTTCCTCGACCGCGACGGCGTCATCAACGTTCGTTTCCCCGGCGACTACGTGAAGCGCGTGGAAGAATTCGAATTTCTCCCCGGTACGCCCGAAGCGATCGCGAAACTTTCCGGCATTTTCGGAAGAGTGATCGTCGTGACCAACCAGCAGGGAATTTCGAAAGGTTATTACACGCACAACGATCTCGCGGAGATTCACGCCTTCATGAAACGCGGCGTGGAAAATGCCGGCGGAAAAATCGACGCGGTGTATTACGCGCACCAGCTCGCGCAGGAAAATTCACCGATGCGCAAACCCGGCACCGGCATGGCGCTGCAGGCGAAACAGGATTTTCCGGAAATCGATTTCACGAAATCCATCATGGTCGGCGATTCGGAAAGCGATATGGAATTCGCGCACGGTGTGGGCATGAAAGCGGTGTTCGTCGGCGGGAAAGATCCGGTCGGTGTACACGCCGATCTCGTGCTGGATACGCTGGCGGATTTTGCGGCGAAACTTTGAACTTAATATGTCCAGGGAAGTTATAAACATCGATTATTCGATGGATTAGGTGCTCCGCAATTGGTTAAATTCGCTTATTAAAATTATTCCAGTGAAAGCTAAAGAACCCTTATTTGACCTTGTCTCCCAAAACAAAGATTATATTATTAAAAAGGGAGATAGCTTATCAGAACTAAAATCGATTGAGGACGGAATGTTCGACTTGATTTTAACTTCCCCGCCATATAACATTGGAAAATCTTATGAGGTTAAAACTAGTATTGAAGCATACCTTGCAACCCAAGAGGAAATTATTGTCGAGCTAGTAAGAGTATTATCTGACCAAGGTAATCTGTGCTGGCAAGTAGGAAATTATATCGACCGAGGGGAAGTATTCCCTTTAGATGTTTTTTACTATCAAATTTTTAAAAAACATGGGCTTAAGCTTCGTAACCGGATTGTCTGGCATTTTGGCCACGGGTTACACGCAAGCAATCGGTTCAGTGGCCGATACGAAACCTTACTGTGGTTCAGTAAAACAGATGATTATATATTTAATCTAGACCCAGTCAGAGTTAAATCAAAATACCCGGGGAAACTCCATTTCAAAGGACCCAAAAAAGGATTGCCCTCTGGAAATCCTTTAGGAAAAAACCCCAGCGATGTTTGGGAAATTATACTCAAAGATTGGGAAACAACAATGTGGAATATACCTAATGTAAAATCCAATCATCCTGAAAAAACTGAACACCCATGTCAATTTCCAATTGAATTAGTGGAACGGTGTGTATTAGCACTGTCCAATCCAGAAAGTTGGGTTTTAGACCCGTTTTCTGGTGTAGGATCGACCGTATTAGGGGCACTTTTAAATAACCGAAGAGGATTTGGGATTGAAAAAGAAGCAAAATATTGCAAAATTGCATTGCAGCGTATTAAAGATTTTAATGACGGTCTGCTAAAAACCAGACCTATAAATAAGCCTATTCACCAGCCGAAATCGAATGATAAGGTGGCTCAGGTACCCGAAAACTGGCTTGCTAAAAATTTAAATACACCAATGTCAAACGGGCGACACAAATGAAAATAGCTCAGAAATATTCCCATTTGAATGGCGAAGAATATTTGATGGTTCACCATCGTAGGCTCTATACTGAGATCAAGGGAATTATTGACTCTATCGATGCTGATGATTACAAAACTAAAGAGAGTAAAGAAGCTCGCAAAGTTGGAAAAACCTTATATAGTCCAATAGAACTTAATAAGGCATTCAAAGAGGAATTCCGAAAATTGGATTGGCATGAAAGTCGCTACTCCTATTATATTACAACCGATCGCCAGTTGATGTTAGAAACTATCAATATGCCCTTTAAGGAGCAAAAAAGTTATCTCGTTGAGCACGGCGAGAAAAACCCGATCTTTTCTTATAACCAAACAGATTTTGTTAAGGATAAAATTGCTGTTGAAGTTCAATTTGGTAAGTACTCATTTGTTGCTTATGATTTGTTTGTTAAGCATATGATGTTTTTTTCTGGTGGAGTTATTAATCTTGGAATCGAAATTTTGCCTACAAAAAAGATGCAAGAACAAATGTCATCAGGAATTGCATATTATGAAGGAGAAGTATATAATGTCCTTCGACATGGCCGGGGCAATCCTCCAGTACCCCTCCTGATTTTGGGAATTGAGCCTTAGGCTTAATGTGATTTCATCCAGAAAATACGCTGACTCGGCAAAGCGCATATCGTGCACGAAGCTCGAATCCGTTAACGTATTCTGTACGGTGATAATGTCTGCCTACTCCGGCTCCGCTTGTCCTTTCGTGCGCTACAGGCTAGTATCACAATATCCGGTGAGAAGTTTTCTATCTGCATGATTTTTCATCTCCTAATGCGGGTTTCAGAAACGCTCATGTTCTTTCGGTAATCCGGCAAATGATAAGGGATCCCCGACTGTTCGAACTTCCAAATGACCGCTTTCCTCGTTCCCGGGAAAGCATTATGCCTGTCTATCAACGCACTACGATTAAAATTCCAAAACCCTGTCGCTTTTTCATCCGATGCGCTTTATGAATGCAAACGCTGATCGAACGCCATGAAACGCACCTTCCTCCTTTCCTACCGGGCACTGCTGGTCCTTGTGCTGCCGGCTGCGCTGGTTTCCACCTCCTGCAAACAGGACCGCCCGATGAGCGACAATACGCGTCATGCGGTTGAGCCTATGCTCGCGAACAATGTTCCGTTCCGCGATTTCGACGTCGAAGCGTCGAACGGTGATACGATCACGCTTCCCGAAGGCACGACGATTTACGTTCCTGCGGGAATCTTTATTGATGCGAACGGCGCTCCTGTGAAAGGAACGGTGAAGCTGCATTACCGCGCGTTCTACACGCCGGGCGAGATCATCGCTTCGGGCATCACGATGCTGTACGATACGGCCGGCACGAAAGAAGATTTTTCCTCGGCAGGCATGTTCGAGATCTACGGCACGCAGGATAACAAGCCTGTTTCCATCGCGCCGGGAAAATCGATCTCGATGGATTTCGCTTCGACGCATGACGACGCTGACTTTTCATTGTACCAGCTCGACACGACCACCGCCAACTGGAAATTCCTCTCGGCGACGAAAGCGGAACCGAATGCGTTGAAGCAGCAGCTCGAACAAACGCTCGCCTCGCTCATGGCCGCGCGCCCCGTTGCACCGCACGAATACGATCCGCAAAAACCCGTGATCGATATCGACGTCGATCCTTCCGATCACCCGGAGCTTTCGGGTTACAACGGCATCGTGTGGCAATACGCCGGCAGCGGAACGAATCCCGAAAAAAATCCCTGGGTGTATGCGACGGAATGGACTTCTGCGAAACTGCTGATGAAAGACACCGCCACGTGCCTATACAACATGACGCTGAAGAATGAATCGAAATCGTTTTCCACGAATGTGTATCCCGCATTGAAAGGCGAGAATTACCAGGAAGCGCTTGCTGATTTCCGCGAAAAAACACTGGCCTTCGAAGCGACGGAGCGCGATCGCCAGGAGAAACGCGCGCAGGTAGCACAAACCGCCGACTTCATGCGAAAACTTTCCGTTGCGCAGTTCGGCATTTTCAATTGCGACGCCATCTACCGCATCTTCGGAAAAGTGAAACGCATCTTCGGAAAATTCCATTTCCAGAACAGCGCCTTCGATGAGCATCATGACCAGGTGGCGATTTACGTGGTGACCGCCGACAAGCGCGTCGTGAGCACGTACAACGCGGAAGGCTTCAATGCTTTCGGCACCGAAGGCATAAACATTTCGGAGGGACAAAACACGTGCGTCATCGCCGTACTGCACGGAGAAGCGGAAATAATATCTTGCGGTGAATTCAACGCAATGATCAATACCAAAGACGGCGCTGAATCCGATTTCAAGATGCATTCGACCTCGCACAAAATTGAAAACAGCGGGGACATGGACGACCTGATCTCGAAATTATGACGCGATCTGCCCTGCGGGGCGCGGGACTTGCGCTGGTGTTTCTCCTGTGTGGTTTCGCCCTCTCCGCCCAACGTACTGTAAAAGCCGGGAACCTCTCCCGGCTTTTGCTGCCTGTAAAACAGGGCGGAAAATGGGGCTATGCGGATACGTCGCGCAACATCATCATCGCGCCGCAATTCGATGCCGCGAATCCGTTCGAGCAGAAGATTGCCGTCGTCGAGATGAAGCGCAAAGCTTTCGCCATCGATTCCACCGGCCGCATTCTCACGCCGGGATTCGACCAGCTGTTCATTCTCGAAGATTCCATTCTCGGCATCTACCTCAACGTCGTCAGCGATACACTCGGCGGCTGGGGCTTGTGTACGGTACACGGACAACTCATTCTTCCCACAGCGTACGATGAAGTATCCGACATCGGCGCAGGATTGTTCAGCTTCCGCAAAGATTCGCTCTGGGGAATCGTCGACCGGAGCGGCCGTGTTCTCGCGCAACCGGAATACACGTCGGTGTCGTTGCTGCAACAAAATTTCCTTTTGCTCCAGCGCGGCAACAAATTCGGCGTGATGAGCAAAGAAGGAACATTGCTGCTCGAGCCGCGTTACAACCGTATTCTTCTTCCGAACAAAAAGCTGGTGGCCGGTTATCTTCCGAATAGAAAAGACCCGCGCGCGCAGGGCTGGGGCGGCGTCAATCTTTCCGCTGAGCAGATCATTCCATTCCGCTTCGACAGTTTGTTTCGCGTGAACGAATATTTCACAGGCATCAGGCGCAAAGACAGTCTCGCCTGCTGTTTTCCCTATGGAAACGGTGCACTCACGCCGCCCATTTACCAACAACTTGCGCCGCTCGATCTGTACTGGATCAAGCT
>CAMLEF010000110.1 GCA_946478675.1 uncultured Flavobacteriales bacterium
TGCCGCGACACGAGCGCCTGGTCATTGAGCAGCTTCGCCGTTTCCATTGACGCTTCATAGCTCTCTTTCGATTTCATGTACAGCGAATCACTCTTCCGCTTGTCGCCTTTTTTCTGCGCCGCATCCGCCATCTGGAAATACACGATGCCCATGTTGCCCTGGTTGCGCGCAACTTCTTTTCGTTGTCCCAGCTGTCCGCACAACTCCACCGCCTTCGCATAATATTCGAGCGCTTTCTCATTCTCGCCGAGATCGGCATAGACGATGGCAATATTCCCGGTGAGTGTGGCTACCGTGCTTTGGTTGCCCACCGCTTCTTTGATCTTCAGCGCATCGAAATAATTCTTCAGTGCTTCGTTGTAATTCCCGAGGCGCCAATACGCAAGACCGTAATTCATCAGCGTATAACCAATGCCTTCCTGGTCGTTCAGGTTTTTCCAGATCACCATCGCGCTGTCGCCGTAAGCGATCACTTTGTCGTACTCCGACTTCCGGAAATAATTAATGCCGATGTTGTTGTACGCCTTCGCAACTCCCGAATGGAAATTCAGTTTTTGCGCAAGGTGCAGCGCGTCGGTAGCCACCACGATCCCGCTGTCGGGTTTCGTGTACTGGAGATTTTCCGCCAGCAGGTTCATCGTTTTGACGCGCGACGTATCCGGCTTTGCATGCGTCAGCACCACCCGCAGCGAATCGATGTATTTCGCTTTGGATGATTTTTGCGCAGCGAGCGAACCAATGAAAAACAGGAAGAGCAGAAAAAGAGAAAGAGAGCGGAACATGAGCGGGATTATATGAAGAAGCCGGTTGATCACAGACGAACAACCGGCTTCGGAGTATTTCAGGAGCAAAACATTTTTACGCCTGTTTTTTCAGTTTTACCATTGTAAGGATCGTAGCAATCGCGACCGTGTCACCGGTAGCGCCTTCGAGTCCGTACTGATCGCGGACGTCCTGCGGGCTGGCGTCGTAAACGTCAACGACCCACTTCACGATGCCGCATTTCACTTCGCTGCCGTTGGCGGCTTTCAGCGGCTTGTCGTTTTCCGTTTTCTCTTTGCAGGTGAAACGCACACCGATGGTCATGCCGGGATAGATCGGCTTCGTGAAACGGCACTCGTCGATGCCGTAGTTCAGCAGCACCGGTCCTTTCGGCGGATCCACGAATAGTCCCGCAGCGCGTGAGAGCACGAAGTAGCCGTGCGCCACGGTACGCTTGAAGATCGTTCCGTCGAGCGAGCCCGGGTCCATGTGCGCGTAAAATTTATCGCCGCTGAGGTTCGCGAAATTCACGATATCGTCTTCGCTGACGGTGTGCGTATCGGTGATGAGCGTTTCGCCGATCTCGAGCTCTTCAAAATGCTGGCGGAACGGATGCACGTCCTTGATGATGTATTTCGCGCCGTATTGATATTGATTCGTGACGGCCGTGATCATCGTGGGCGATCCCTGGATAGCGGTGCGCTGCAGGTAATGGAAAACGCCGCGCTTGCCGCCCATCTCTTCGCCGCCGCCCGCACGTCCCGGCCCGCCGTGCACGAGCATCGGCATCGGTGAACCGTGACCGGTGCTTTCTTTCGCGCATTCGCTGTTGAGGATGAGAATGCGGCCGTGCATGCTGGCTGCGCCGACGACGTATTGCTTCGCGAGCTTTTCATCGGCGGTAACGATTGAGCTGACGAGCGAACCTTTGCCCATGCGCGCGAGCTCGATGGCTTCGTCGACATTCTTGTAAGGCATCAGCGTGCTCACCGGTCCAAACGCTTCGATGTTGTGACAATCGGTATTCTTGAACGGATTTTCATTGAGGAAAACGACCGGCGGCATGAACGCGCCTTTGTCTTTGTCGGCGCCTTTCACTTCGAATTTTTCGAAATCGCCGATGATCATCTTCTGCGTTTTCGAAAGCAGCTCGATCTTCTCCATCACTTCTTTGCGCTGCGATTGTCCCGCGAGCGAGCCCATGCGTACGCCTTCGATGCCCGGATCACCGATGATCGTTTGCGAAAGACGTTTTCCGAGTGCAACGCGCACTTCTTCGATGCGGTTTTCCGGAACGATGATGCGGCGAACGGCGGTACATTTCTGTCCTGCTTTCGTCGTGATCTCGCGAACGACTTCCTTAATGAAAATGTCGAATTCGGGTTTGTCCGGAGTGACGTCAGCGCCGAGGATGCAGCAGTTGAGCGAATCCGCTTCCATGTTGAAATGCACAGATTCCTCAAGCAAACGCGGAGTTGATTTGAGCATTTTCCCGGTGGAAGCAGAACCGGTGAACGTCACTACGTCCTGGTTGACGACGTGATCGAGCAGCCCGTTCGCCGAGCCGCAGATGAGCTGCAGCGCGCCGTCGGGAAGAATGCCGGAAGCGACAATTTCTTTCACGACTGCTTCGGTGAGAAACGAGGTCAGCGTGGCCGGTTTCACAATGGCCGGAACACCCGCGAGCCAGTTGACGGCTACTTTTTCGAGCATGCCCCACACCGGGAAATTGAAGGCGTTGATGTGAATCGCCACGCCGTCTTTCGGCACGCAGATGTGATGGCCGATGAACGTATTTTGTTTCGAGAGACGCGCTACGTCGCCTTCGACGCAGAACGTTTCATCGGGAAACTGGCGGCGCAAGGAAGCATACGCAAACAAATTGCCGATGCCGCCTTCGATGTCGACCCAGCTGTCGGAGCGGGTGGCGCCGGTGGCCCAGCTGACTTTGTAGAATTCTTCTTTTTTGCTGAGCAGGTGCAACGCCAGCGCACGCAGCATGCGACCGCGCTCGTGGAAGGTCATCTTCTTCAGCTTCGGCCCGCCCACTTTGCGCGCGTAATCCGTCATCGAAGCAAAATCGAGGCCTTTGCTCGACGCCAGCGCAACGGGGTCGCCCGTGATGGCATTGTATAAAGTTTGTCCGTCTCCTTCGCCGGCGATCCATTGGCCCAGCGCATAATTATCCAGTTTACGGACAGCAATTTTTTCTTTTGTAGCAGACATGCAAGTTGGAATTTGGAGGAGGTGAAGATACGAAATTGCTTCGGGGGGAATGCAGCTGTTACAGGAGGACGAAATGCGCTATAACTGCAATCATTCTGTTTGGTTCTTTGTCATTTACATTCCTCCGCGTAGCAAAAACTCTCCAATATTTATGCGATTTCCGGCTGTTTTTCTGCAACTTTTTTTTGCCTTCCGCTTCCCGCGAATCGGATTTTAATTTCCTACTTTTGAAGAAACCATAAGTTGCACGCCGGCCTTGTCCCACGACGAGGTTTTTTAGTCTTAAGCTATGAACATGAACGATCAAGCGAACGAACAGGAAAAGCTGTCACAGGAACCTGTCACGCCTCAACCCGAAAACCTGCACACCGATACCGAGCACGAAGGCGATCATCCGCACGATGACCTTCACCCGGTGGAGGATTTTTCAGGTCTCGACAAAGCGGCGCTGCTGGCGAAGCTGGAAGAAGCGGCCGGTAATTCCGACCCGGATCATGTGCGCGCGACCGTTCAGAAGCTGAAAGAAGTTTTTCGCGAGCACGTGAAAGAAGAGCTGGAAGCGAAACGCCGCGAATGGGAAGCGCACAAGGAAGGTGATGACGATACGTTCGAGCCCGCGCCCGATCCGCTCGCAGAAAAATTCGAAGAAGTCCTTAAACGCTATAACCAGAAACGCAACGAGCTTCGCCGCAACCGCGATACGGAGCAGCGTCACAATTACGCGAAGAAGCTGGCCCTGCTCGACGAGCTGAAGGCGCTGGCGGAATCGAGCGAGAGCATGAACAAGGCGTTCGAGAAGCTGCAGGAATTGCAGGCGCGCTGGCGCGAGATCGGCCAGGTGCCGGCAGCTAATGTGCAGGAACTTCGACAGAACTGGCAGCATCACCTCGACCGTTTCTTCGACGTCGTCAAGATCAGCCGTGAACTGCGCGAGCTCGATTACAAGAAAAACCACGAGCTCAAATCCGAGCTCATCACCAAAGCCGAAGCGCTGAAAGAAGAACCTTCCGTGCGCCGTGCGCTCAACCAGCTGCACGAGATCCACGAGCAGTGGCGCGAGATCGGACCGGCTTCGAAAGAGAACAACGACCAGCTCTGGGAAAAATTCAAAGCTGCTTCCGACAAAGTGCACGAGCGCAAGAACGTGCTGCTGGAAGACCAGAAAACGAAGCAGCAGGAAAACCTCGTCAAGAAGCTTGCGCTTTGCGAACGCATGGATGCCGAAGCGGAAAAAACATTCGACTCGCACAAAGGCTGGCAGCAGGCGAACGATGCGGTAGAAGCGATCTTCGCAGAATGGCGCAAGATCGGCCACGTACCGAAATCGGAAGAGGAAACTACCTGGAAACGTTTCCGCGAAGCGCGCCAGAAATTCTTCCGTCACCGCGAGCTTTTCTATTCGAAGCAGCGGGAAGAATTCAAAAAGAACCTCGACGCCAAGATCGCGCTTTGTGAAAAAGCCGAAGCGTTGAAAGAAAATACCGACTGGAAGAATACCGCGAACCAGTTCAAGCGCCTGCAGGACGAATGGAAAAAGATCGGCCCCGTGCCGCGTAAAGTTTCCGAGAAAACCTGGCAGCGTTTCAAAGCCGCAGCCGACGCGTTCTTCGATGGACGCAACAAGCAGTTTGCTGCCGCCGATGCTGCGTACAAAGAAAATTCAGCCGCTCGCGAAGCGCTCATCACGGAAGCCGAAGCCGCGCAGCTGCCCGACGACCTGAACGCCGCACGCGAAATGGTGGCCGCTTTCCAGAAACGCTGGAGCGAAATGCCGCCCTCCGCACGCAACGACCGCGAGCGCATCGACAACGCCTGGAAGGCCGCGCATGAAAAGCTCATCGGCCAGCTGAAAGAAAAAGGCGGCGACGAGAACACGCTCCTGCGCATGCGTTACGAACAGCTCAACCAGACCGAACGCGGAAAAGACCAGCTCTACCGCGAGCGCATGAATATCCAGGACAAGATCAAGCGCCTGCAGGGCGAGATCAACACGCTCGAGACGAACCTCGGCTTCTTCGGCAAATCCAAAGGCGCGCAAAGCCTCGTCGCGGATTACCAGTCGAAAGTCGATCACGCGAAAGCGGAGGTCGATAAGCTGAAAGCGCAGTTGAAGATGATCCCGAGGGACTAATCTACTTCGGGCGGTAGTTCGGGATGCTTCAGTAGTTACTTAGAAATTGTGGTCGGTCATTCGGTAAGTCGGTCATTCGGTCATTTGTTAAACCGGGTTCCCGAATTTCCGAATGCCCGATTTTTCCGAATGCCCGATTTTTCCGAATGCCCGTTTTTATGACGCAGCAGATTGAATTGACACTTCCGGAATTTCCCCGCGGATTTCATCTCATCACGAAAGAAATTTTCTCCGTGCTGAAAGAATTGCCGGAAGCGGGAATCGCGCATGTGTTCATTCATCACACGTCGGCCGGTTTAACGATCAACGAAAATGCCGACCCGACGGTGCGCATGGATTTCGAAACGGTGTTCAACAAGCTCGTTCCGGAAGGCTGGAAATATGCGCACGATGACGAAGGCCCGGACGACATGCCGGCGCACATCAAAGCTTCGCTGGTCGGTTCTTCGGTTTCATTCCCGGTGAAAAACGGCAAGCCGCTTCTCGGCACGTGGCAAGGCATTTATCTCTGCGAATTCCGAAACGATGGCGGACGAAGGAAGATTACCGTGACGGTTACTTCCTGAACGTTTTAACGGAAAACGAAAAGCAATTTACACTTCCACGCCCAGCACGAGAATATCGTCGATCTGGTCGTTGTCGCCTTTCCAGTCGAGATGCTCTTTCTCGAGCAACTGGCGATGCAGGTTGAGCGGATGCCGCTGCAGGTTGGAAACGAAATTCTGGAAGACGCTGCGTTTGTATTTCTTGCCGAGCGCGCCGCCGAACTGGTCGGAATAGCCGTCGGAGAAAACATAAATGCGATCGCCTGGCTGCAGCTGGAATTCCTTGCGCGTGAATTTGCGCCACTCTTCTTCGATGAAATGCCCGACGGGGAATTTGTCGCCGGCCAGCTCCGTGATCTCCTGCCCGCGCAGGATCCACGCCGGGTTGAAGGCGCCGGAGAATTCCAGTTTCAGCGATTTGCGATCGAGCACGCACAGCGCAATGTCCATGCCGTCACGCACGCGCGAATCGTCCTGGCGCTGGCGAAGCGTTTCGGAAAGACGCATGTTGACGTCGTTGAGAATTTCATCCGGGTGAAGCAGCCCGTGCTCGTTCACCGACTGGCTGAGCAGCGTGGAGCAAACGAGGCTCATGAACGCGCCGGGCACGCCGTGGCCTGTGCAATCGACGGCCGCGAAAAGCAAATGCGTTTCCGTTTGCGCCATCCAGTAGAAATCGCCGCTGACGATATCCTTCGGGCGATACAGCACAAAACCTTTTTCACCGAACGTCGACATGAATTCCACTTCCGGCAGGATCGCTTCCTGGATCTTGCGCGCGTAGATGATCGAGTCGGTGATGTCTTTGTTCTTTAATTCGATGACGCGATTCAGCGAATACAGCTCGGCATTCTTATGCTCGATCTCGAGCTTCTGCTGCGAAAGGCGTTCGTTGGCGCGTTTGCGGGTGACGGCGCGGTTCCAGATCACGAACAAAATCACCAGCAGCATGACACCGCCGCCGACGGCCGTCCAGAAGATGAAGCGCTTTTCTTTTTCCTGCGCGCGTGTTTCGCTTTCCGCTTTTTCGACGTCGTAACGCGCCTGCATCTCGGCAATGCTCTGCGAAAGATTTTCGTTGTACACGGAATCCTTCAGGTTGGAATATTGGCGGAAGAACTGCAGCGCTTTTTCATGATCGCCGAGCTCGCTGTAGCTGTTCGACAAATATTCCAGGATGTCCATCTGCAGATCCATCGCGCCTGCCTTTTGCGCATGATCGAGCGCACGGTTGAGGTAGTCGATGGCTTTGTCGGGCTTGTGCTGCTCGAGGCTGACGTGCCCGAGATTGCCGAGCGCTGTCGCCATGCCGCGCTTGTCGCCGATCTGCTTGCGGAGGTCGAGCGATTGCAAATAATAATTCGTCGCGTCGTCGTATTGCCCGTTCGCTTCGTAAACCGTGCCGATGTTGTTGAGCACTTTCGCGAGATTGAATTTATCGCCGAGCTGCTCGTAGATCTTGCGCGACTGCTCGAGATAGCCGATCGCTTTCTGGTTGTCGCCTTTGATGCTGTAAACGTTGGATAAATTGTTCAGCGCGGAAGCTTCGTTCTGTTTGTCGCCGCCTTCCCGGCTGAGCTTTAATGCTTTTTCGTAATCGGCGATGGCTTTGTTGTAATTCTTCATCGCGCGGTACACGTTGCCCGAAACGATGAGCGCGCCGCTCATGCCGCCTTTGTCGTTCAGCGCTTCGAACTCGCGGTAGCCGGCGAAACTCTGGTTCAGCGCTTCATTGTAATTTCCTTTGTCGCGGTAGCAGTTCGCCATGCTGATGAGCAGGCTCGCGGCATTCTTCTTCATGCCGGTCTGCAAATAGATCCGGCGCGCTTTGTCGAGGCTGTTGATCGCTTCGGTGAAGTTGCCGATCTTATAATTCACGATGCCGATCTCCTGGTGCGAACGCGCCTGCAGTTGGTCGTTGCCGAGCTGAACGGAGAGAATGAGCGCTTCGTTGGCGGGATCAATGGCTTTGCGCGGGGAGAATTTGAGGTAAGCGTCGCTCAGGCGCAGCAGCATGTTTACACGCGTCGTGTCGTTGCTGAAACCGAGGTTCCGCTTCAGGCTGTCGGCTACATCCTGCTGGGCAAAAGCAAGTGTCGTCACCAGCAGGAACGCCGGTAACAACAGGAGAAGTTTATAAAACAGCCGAGAGGGCATAATCCTTTGAAAGGAATTTAAAAAAAGTAATCCCGCTGTTGAGGCGGGACTACTTTCCTGAGAGGGTTAGTCGATCTCGCGGAGGTTGACCGCGATTTCGAATCCGGCCAGCGCGCGGACGAGATCATAACGAACGAAGTCGCCTTGTTTGATCTTCTTCTCGGCGAGGTTGTTCTGGTAAAAAGGAATGCGCTTGTTGGTGTCGCGCTCGAGGAGAACGCCGGAGTTGCCGGTCGTATCGATGCTGCTGACGGAGCCAACGGTGATACGGCTCACACCGGTAACGATCACCTGGCGTTTGCCGCCGGCATCTTTATATTCGACCTCGTCGATGCGCACCAGGTCGCCGACGTTGAGGCAAAGCTCGCGGTAATAAGGCGTGGTGGCGGTGACTTCACGTCCCGTGCGTTCTTCTGCAATCGTGATCGTCGCAGTACCGCCGCTGCCGCCGGTATCGTCTTTAATAGAACCTGCAGTGGTATCGGTGGAAGTTGCCGTAGCGGTTGCTGTACCGCCGCTGCCGCCCGTGTCATCTTTAATAATGCCGCTGCCGCCGGTATCGTCTTTAATAACTTTAATAGTACCCTTAATTGCCATGTTCGTAAGTTTTGGTGAATTGGTTGGAGTATAACGCTAAAAATAGCAATTCAACCTTAATCACCAAGTCCCCGACGAAAGAAACGCACGGATGTTCTTTTCGACGCGCGCATTGACATCCGAAAGGTCCTCTTTCACGAATTTCTTGCCGGTAACCTTTTCGTACAACTCGATGTAACGATCGGAAACCGAATGCACGAACTCATCGGTCATCTCCGGCACCTGCTGTCCTTCTTTGCCCATGAAGCCGCCTGCGATCAGCCATTGACGAACGAACTCTTTCGAGAGTTGCTTCTGCGCTTCGCCTTTCGACTGGCGCTCTTCGTAACCGTCGGCATAGAAATAACGCGAAGAATCCGGCGTATGGATTTCGTCCATCAGGTAGATCTGCCCGTCTTTATTTCCGAATTCATATTTCGTATCAACGAGAATAAGGCCCTGCTTCGCCGCCATTTCATTGCCGCGTTTGTAAAGCGCACGCGTGTAAGCTTCGAGCTGCTCGTATTCATTCGCCGGAACAATACCGCGGCTGATGATTTCTTCTTTCGAGATGTCCTCGTCATGACCCACACTCGCTTTCGTCGTCGGCGTGATGATCGGCTCGGGGAACGGATCGCTTTCACGAAGACCGTCCGGCATTTTCACGCCGCAGATCTCGCGCTTGCCGGAACTGTATTAGCGCCACGCATGACCGCTGAGGTAACCGCGGATCACCATTTCCACTTTGTACGGCGTGCAGCGTTTGCCCGCGGTAACGACCGGATCGGGAACCGCCGTCACCCAGTTGGGCACGATGTCTTTCGTCGCTTCTAGAAAATGAGCAGCCACCTGGTTCAGCACTTGTCCTTTGTAAGGAATGCCGCGCGGCAGCACCACGTCAAATGCCGAGATGCGATCGCTCACGACCATCACGAGCAGGTCTTCGCCGATCGTGTAGACGTCCCGCACTTTTCCTTTGTAATAGGCGGTCTGCCCGGGGAGTTGAAAATGTGTTTCAGTCAGCGCGCTCATTTTTTTCTTTTGCGTTATCATAGATTTCTAAAATGCGTTTGACGAGTTTGTGTCGAATGACGTCGCGGCTGTCGAGGAACACGAAGTCGATTCCTTCGGCGCCTTTGAGCAAGCGCATCGCCTGCAGCAACCCACTCGGCTGGTTCCGCGGCAAATCGATCTGCGTGATGTCGCCGGTGACGAAAAATTTCGCGGAAGGGCCCATGCGCGTGAGGAACATCTTGAGCTGGCTCTCCGTCGCGTTCTGCGCTTCGTCGAGAATCACGAAAGCGTTGTCGAGCGTGCGGCCGCGCATGAACGCAAGCGGCGCGATCTGGATGACGTTGCTTTCGATGTATTGCTTGAGCTTGTCGGTCGGGATCATGTCGAAGAGCGCATCGTACAGCGGCTGCAAATACGGATCGAGCTTTTCTTTCAGGTCGCCGGGAAGGAAACCGAGGTTCTCTCCTGCTTCCACCGCCGGACGCGTGAGCACAATCTTGCGCACTTCACGGTTACGCAACGCGCGAACGGCGAGCGCGACGGCGGTATACGTTTTCCCGGTTCCCGCAGGACCGATCGCAAACACCATGTCGTTTTTCGCACAGCTTTCGACCATACGCTGCTGGCCGGGTGTGCGGACTTTGATGATGAGCCCGTTGTTGCCGTAGACGAGGATTTCATTGTCGGCATTCGCCGGCGCTGGATTTCCGTTCGACACCGGTTCGCTTTTGCCGGGCAACATGATCGAGCTGATGTTGTCCTGCGTGAGTGTGCCGTACCGTTTGAAGTACTGGATGAAGGCGTCGATGGATTCTTCAAAACGCCGGATCTCATCTTTATCGCCCACGACTTTCATCGCATCTCCGCGGGCAATGATCTTCAGCTTCGGAAAAAAGGTGCGTATAAATTCCAGCTTCACATCGTTGACGCCATACACCACCATCGGGTCAACGGAATGGATTTCAATGTTCTTTTCTGCCAATGTAATCTCGTGTAATACGTTTCGCTAATTTTACCACCACAAAATAAACGTATTTCACCCGATCTGCAAGGGATGCCCGTCATAACGCTGACGACAGATTTCGGTCTCAAAGACCATTACGCTGGTTCACTGCGTGGTGCCCTCATCCGTCAACTTCCATCGGTGACGGTAGCCGAGATCACGCATCTCGTAACGCCGTTCGATATCGGTGAAGCCGCTTACATTCTCGGTCGCGCTTTCCGTGAATTTCCTGCGGGAACGATCCATCTCGTTGCTGTCGGCAGCGGCGGAGGAACGCGTTTCGGTCATGTAGCGCTGCAGCTGAACGATCATTATTTCATCGGCTGCGACAACGGACTTTTCTCGTTGATCTCCGAAGATCAGCCGGCGCAGGTCGTGCAGATCGCCTCGCGTGAAAACGAACCATCGACTTTTCTTGCGCGTGATTTGTATTTGCCTGCGGCATTGAAGCTCGCCAACGGAACGCCGCTTGCGGAGCTCGGTCCTGCGCTGTCGGGAGTGGCGCAACGCCAGCGTCATCTTTCGCCGCCGGAGAACGACACGCTCAAAGGAACGGTGCTTTACGTCGATTCGTTCGGCAACCTCATCACGAGCATCACGCGCGTGGATTTCGAGCGGGTGGGCAAACGGCGCAGCTTCTCCATCCAGCTCATCGGCGACGAGATCACCGAGCTGCACCGCACCTACGGCGATGTTCCCGAAGGAGAAAAAGTCGCCTTCTTCAATTCCGCCAGCCATCTCGAAATTGCGATGAACAGCGGCAACGCGGCGGGGTTGCTGATGATGCGGGTGAATTCGGTGGTGAGGATCGTCTTTGAGTAGATGGGTTAAAAGGTTGGTTAAGTTGGTTAAGTTGGTTAAGTTGGATTAGCTTTTCACGCCTCACCTGCTATCGGAATTTCCTCAACCCAACCCAACCCAACCCAATCCAACCAACCAACCACCTCAATGATCACCCGTTTCGTCAAGATGACTTTCGACCCGGCGAAGACCGAAGATTTTCTTTCGCTGTTTGCAGAGAACCGCCATCGCATTGCCGGGTTCGAAGGTTGCCTTTATCTCGAATTGCAGCGCGACGTGAACCGGCCGGAAATTTTCTTCACCGTTTCCCGCTGGCGTTCGGAAGACGATCTTGAAAATTACCGCAAGAGTGAATTGTTCAATTCCGTTTGGACAAAGACGAAAATTCTTTTCGCAGGAAAACCGGAAGCGTGGACGTTGCAGCTGAGCTGAGTGAATCATTCTTCGAATGATATCGATCAGTCGAATGGAAACAGGTTTGGTTTAATTTTAAAATAAAATCCGCCGTGCGTTACCTTTCCTTGTAGCCTTGTTGCTGATTGGTTTCTATTCCTGCCGCAAAGACAAAGCGATAGAACCTGTCACTCCCACTCCACCGGCTCCTGCCGCATTGGATTATCGCGATTCGGTGACCGGCGTTTATACTTGTGAAGATCATTGGTCACAAACGCATTCCTGGGGAAGCGCTTCAGGCATCGATACGGTTATGCTTACCGTGACCAAAGATTCCGTCGGCAACCAAATTGTGATCGGCCAGGTGGTGAACAACCAGAATACACAAAGCATTGTCCCGATCGATTCTTCCTTTTATCACAATGGAAACGGAAGCAGCACGTTCAATGAGCTGCGCTTCGTGATCAATACGTCGAATGGAGACAGCCTGTACTGGCACACCGGCTTTATTTCGCCGTGAACTTCGAACGTTCATATTTTCTACGGAAGAAAGTAAGCGGCATTAAGGATTCAACAGGTATTTCACTTTATA
>CAMLEF010000111.1 GCA_946478675.1 uncultured Flavobacteriales bacterium
CGGTCGAAGTAGCACGACGCGACGTGAACATCATCACGGATTCGTCGGCGGTAATGATCGGCGTGTATTCCGGGTCGGACGTATTCACCGTTGAACCGATGTTGTCGATGAACACGCGCTGCGGATTTTTCTCGAACTCTTTACCGTTGATGCATTCCTGGATCTTGCGGTTCATGTCGGCGATCTTGTCGCGGTTCTTCGTGATATCGCTGTTCAGCGGCTGCATGTACGCGCGATACGCGGTGATGGCTTTGTCCCACTGCGCACCGAGATGATAAAAACGGCCGAGGTAATACTGTGATTCCGGGTCGACGTTCGGGTTCAGCTTCAGCGCTTTTTCGATGTACGCGAGGCCCATCATTTTCTGCGCGGAGATGTTGTAATAACACACCGCCATCCGGTAATTGCAGGTGGAGCTGTTCGGGTTGAACGTATTCGCCTGCAAATATTCGTCGAGCGCGAGCTTGAACAGGTCGCCGCCCGCACCGCCGAGCTCGTTGATGCCGTTCGGCAGGTAATGGTTTTTCTCGATGAAATATTTCAGCTGTGCGCCCTGGACTTCCTGCGCCTGCTTGAAATAATCGTTGCCGTTTTCAAAATGGCGGTTTGCTTCTTTATAAGCTTTGCGGTCGGTGAAATTCTTTTCATCGAACTCGATGTTGGACTGCGCGAAGGCACGGCCCGAAAGACAGCAAAGCAGGACGAATGCGAGTATGCGGAAAGAGAAAATGTTTTTCATGGCAGGAAAATTATTGGCATTCGGAAGCATATTGTTTCGCGGAAGGCACGCCGAGATCGGCCGCCTTTTTGAAATCGTCGCAGGCGGAACCGTCGCGGAGCATTTCTTTGGCGATGCCGCGGTTGAGGTACGCTTCGCCGTAATTCGCATTCAGCGCGATCGCCTTGTCGCAATCTTCTTTCGAGCCTTTGTAATCGCGCTGCTTGTAACGCACCGCCGCACGGTTCACGTAAGCGAATGCGTAATCGTTCTTCAGCTGGATCGCCTTGTTGAAATCGGCCATCGCGCCTTCGTAATCGCCGTTCTCAAAACGTGCGGAGCCGCGGTTGTTGTACGCGATGTAATAATCCGATTTCATGTTCAGCGCCGTCGTATACGATTCGATCGCGCCTTTGAGATCGCCTTTCTGACGGCGGGCGCTGCCGAGGTTGTTGTACACGAACGGCAGACCGGGATTGACATTGATCGCCTGCTGGTAATCGCTGATGGCGCCGTCGATGTTTCCGGCCTGGCGTTTCGCGCTGCCGCGGTCGTTCCAGTAATACGCGTCCTTCGGATTGATCTGGATCGCTTTGTCGAAATCCGTGATCGCACCGGCGTAATCGTTGTTCTGGAATTTGAGCACGCCGCTGTGGTAATACGCTTTGTCGTGGTTGGGATTGATGCGGATGGCAATCGCGTAATCTTCCGCAGCGCCTTTGGTATCTTTCTCCGCTTCTTTCGCCTGGCCGCGCGAATAGTACGCGTAATCCGCCGCCGGGTTCAGCTCGATCGATTTCGTAAAATCCTCGATGGCGCTTTTCGTCATCAGCAATTCGATGCGCGTGAGGCCACGATTGTAATACGCTTTCTCGAAATCCGGCTTCAGCTCGATGGCTTTGTTGAAGTCCATCAGCGCGTCGGCAAACTGTTTCGCGTTGAACTTGGTGGTGCCGCTGTTGTAATACATCTCCGCTTCGGGAGCGGGCGCCAGCGTCGTCGCCTTTACGGTGTCCTGCGCATAAACCGCAGAAGTCCCGGCCAGCAGCGCCAGGAGCAGTAACAATTTAAACTTCATAGACAGGAGGTGTTGAATGCTCTAAAATAGCAAAAAAATGGTGCGGGGGTGCGGGGTGCGGAGGTGCGGGGAATCGTTTCGTGTTCAATGTTTCGGGTTTAAGGTTAATGAGCGGACGTATTAGGATTCGGATATTCGTACCCCATTCGTAATTCGCACCCGCCTTCAATAGTACTGCTTCTGCAGATCAAATTGCCAATACTCTTCGGATGCGAATGCGGTGGTAACAAAGATGGGGGGTGCGAATAGCGAATCATTACGAATATCCGAATGGGGGCTGCTTCAAACAGAGGTACGCATTAAGGATTCGGATATTCGTACCCCATTCGTAATTCGCCCCCCGCCTTCCATAGTACTGCTTCTGCAGATTAAATTGCCTGCGGCCCGAAGCAGAATAATCTATATGTTGCTGAAAAATCATCCTCATGAAAAAGAAAGGTTTGCTCTTTATACTGCTTGCGACCTCGTTTTGTTTTGGGTTCGCGTTCAAATCGGTCATCACGAAGAATGAAAATGCCGGCACGGGAAAAGTGACAGGCATTGGCGGCGTATTTTTCAAATGCAAAGACCCGAAGAAGATGCGGGAATGGTACGCGCAAAACCTGGGATTGAAGACGAATGATTACGGCGCCGTTTTCGAATGGCACCAGGGCGCGGACAGCACGAAAAAAGGATTTACGCAGTGGAGCCCGTTCAATGAAAAGACGAAGTATTTTGAAAAAGATTTCATGATCAATTACCGAGTGGCGAACCTGGATGCGCTGCTGACTACGTTGCGAAAGAACAATGTCACGATCGTGGACAGCGTCGAAACGGTGGATTATGGAAAGTTCGTCCATATCCTCGACGCGGAAGGCAACAAGCTCGAGCTCTGGGAACCGAATGACGTGGCGTATGAAAAGATGGGCAAAGAAATGGGCGCTGAAACGACGAAATAAGAACCGCGTTAGAATCTCACTTACGGCAATGACCCGGCGGTTGTTGCCACGGATTACGCGGATTGCGCGGATTCTTCGGATATAGCCTGAATTTGCTTTAAAAAAGCTCAAAAAATTTGCCGGCGAATGTCTTTTCCGGGGCGATTTTCCGCTGTGCCGGTTTGCCCCTTCTTTAGTACCTTTAAGCACATTTTTCACAGTATATGGCAAAAAGCAAGACCGCTAAGAAAAAGCACTCCGTCGTCGGTAAAGACGAGTTGGCTTTTCTCGAACGTTATATCAATAACCCCTCCCCGACGGGCTTCGAGACTCCCGGACAACAAATCTGGCTGGATTATATCCGTCCCTACATCGACGATTATTTTGTCGATACCTACGGAACGGCTGTCGGCATCATCAACCCGAAAGCGCCTTACAAAGTCGTGATCGAAGCGCACGCCGACGAGATCTCCTGGTTCGTGCATTACATCACGAAAGACGGTTTCATCTACCTGCGCCGCAACGGCGGTTCGGACCACCAGATCGCTCCTTCGAAGCGCGTGAACATCCACGGCGAAAAAGGAATCGTGAAAGCGGTCTTCGGCTGGCCGGCGATCCACGTGCGCGAGCCCGGCAAAGAAGAAGTTCCTTCGCTGAAAAATATTTTCCTCGATTGCGGCTGCTCTTCCGACAAGGAAGTGGAAGCGCTCGGCATCCACGTCGGCTGCGTCGTCACCTATGAAGATCCGTTCATGGTGCTCAACGATCGCTTTTACGTCGGACGCGCGCTCGACAACCGCATCGGCGGCTTCATGATCGCACAGGTCGCACGACTGCTGAAGGAAAATAAGATCAAGCTTCCGTTCGGTCTTTACATCGTGAACTCCGTACAGGAAGAAGTCGGTCTCCGCGGCGCCGAAATGATCGTGGAAACCATCAAGCCGAATGTCGCCATCATCACGGACGTGACGCACGACACGCAAACGCCGATGATGAACAAAGTGGCGCAGGGCGATATCGCTGCAGGACGCGGTCCTTCGGTGACGTACGGCCCGGCGGTACACAACAACCTGCTCAAGCTCATCATCGATACGGCGAAGAAGCACAACATCCCGTTCCAGCGCGAGGCGGTTTCCCGCTCCACCGGCACGGATACGGATGCGTTCGCTTACTCGTCAGGCGGTATTGCTTCCGCACTCATTTCGCTCCCGCTGCGTTACATGCATACGACCGTCGAAAGCGTACACCGCGATGACGTGGACAGCGTGATCCGTCTCATTTTAGAAACACTTCGCACGATCAAAGCCGGCCAGGATTTCCGTTATATCCGCTGACATGAAAAAAATCGCACTTCCGGTTGCGTTTTTCCTCCTGCTGCTGCTCGCTTCCTGCGGTGGTGAAAAGACCGAAACACCCCGCGGCGACACCATCCGCGACACGATCACCACCACCACCACCACCGACGAGAACGACACGGTGAAATCGCGCTTTCGCAAGCTCGTCACGTCGATGCCCGTGCCGTTCGAGATCATGAACCGCTTCTCGGGAGCGCATTTCCCGTTCCGCGGCGATCTGCCGAACCAACCGGGCAATGCAGAATCCTATGCCGACGCTTCTTCGCAGGCGATCAACCTCGGCATTTTCGGGGCCGATCTCGCTTACATGATCTCGCAGGACAAGCTCGGCGAATCGGGGCCGTACCTGAAAAGCATCCGTCGCTTATCCGATGCGGTAGTGGTCCCGTCGGCGTTCGACGCAGGCATCATGCAGCGTTACGAAGCCAACAAGAACCGCAAAGATTCGATGCAGTACCTCGTGAATACGTCGTACAAGCGCATCGACAGCACGCTGCAGGGCAACGAACGGCTGCAGCTGGCTTCGCTGGTGATCTACGGCGGCTGGCTCGAAAGCATTTACCTCACCACGCAGCACATCGGAGAAGAGCCGCAAACGGAAAAAACCAAAGTGCTGTACGACATGCTGGCGATGCAGCAGCCGTATATCGAGAACATCACGGAGCTGCTCGCGTCGTTCCCGCAGGACAGCACCTGTGCGTGGCTGGCGCGCGACATGGCCCGCATCAAAGCCATTTACCCGACGAACAATCTTACCCCTGCCGATTTTTCCAGTCGTTTGCACCAGCTGCGTGATCTCATTGCGGAGATGCGCAACAAGGTGGTCCGTGTTCCCTGATCTTTAAAACTTTTCACATGGCAATTCTCGGCTCCATTCTCAAACGCACGATCAATCTCAACAAGAAACTTCCGAAGCTGCGCCGCCGCACGGCTTACCTGCAGCAGGTGAAAACGCTGAAGAAGCTGCTGAGCAAAGCGGAGTTCACGGCTTTCGGCGAGCATTATCATTTCACGAAAATGCTAGCGGAATCGGATCCCGTGAATACCTTCCGCAACACAATTGAAACGCACGATTACAACACCATGTTCCGCAAGTGGTGGTACCGCACGCTCAACGGCGAAGCGTACGTCTGCTGGCCGGAACGCGTAAAATATTTTGCGCTCAGCTCGGGCACTTCGGAGCAGTCGAGCAAGCACATTCCCGTCACGAAAGACATGCTGAAAGCGATCAAGCGCGCGAGCATCCGCCAGATCCTTTCGCTGTCGAATTACGACTTGCCGCCGGAATTTTACCAGAAAGGCGTGCTGATGGTCGGCGGAAGCACGCACTTAAATTACAACGGCACTTACTACTCCGGCGACCTCAGCGGCATCACCACGGGCAACGTTCCGTTCTGGTTCCAGCATTTTTACAAGCCGGGCCGTCGCATTGCCCGCGAACGCGAATGGGCGAACAAGCTCGACGAGATCGTGCAGAATGCGCACAACTGGGACATCAGCATCGTGTGCGGCGTTCCGGCGTGGATCCAGATTTTGTTTGAGCGCATCATCGCGCACAACAAAGTGAAAACGATCCACGACGTATGGCCGAATCTGCAGATCTACGTGTGGGGCGGTGTTTCCATCAAGCCGTACAAGAAAAGTTTTGAAAAGCTCGTCGCGCACCCGATCGTTTTCCTCGAGACGTATCTCGCTTCGGAAGGCTTCATGGCGTTCCAGGATGATCCGTCGCATGAAGGACAGAAGCTTTGCCTGGACAACGGCATCTTCTTCGAATTCGTTCCGTTCAACTCGGAGAATTTCGACAACGACGGCAACCTCATCAAAAATCCGAAGACGCTGACGATCGCGGAAGTCGAAGAGAACACGGAATACGCGCTGCTCATCAGCACCTGCGCCGGCGCCTGGCGTTACCTCATCGGCGACACGATCCGTTTCACCGACGTGGAGAACGCGGAGATCATCATCACCGGCCGCACGAAACAATTCCTCAGCCTCTGCGGCGAGCATCTTTCGCAGGACAACATGAACCGCGCGATTGATCTGTGCGCGGAGGAATTCAACATCAGCATCAACGAGTACACCGTTGCCGGCACTGACTACGAAAATCTTTTCGCGCATCACTGGTACATCGGCACGGATTCGGAAGTGGATACGGACCTGCTGCGCGCGCGTCTCGACGAGCACCTCAAAGTGCTGAACGACGACTACCGCGTAGAACGTTCTGCAGCGCTGAAAAACATCATCGTCGAAACGTTGCCGGTAAGTGTGTTTTACGACTGGATGCGCAAGCATGGCAAAGAAGGCGGTCAGCACAAATTCCCGCGTGTGCTGAAAAACGAGCGCTTCGAAGACTGGAGGGCGCACGTGGCGGCATTCAAAAAAGAACCCGCTACGCACTAATCCCGAACTATGCTGAGCGCGATCGGACAAGGAATGCTTTTCGGACTGGCCCTGTGTTTTTCCATCGGGCCGGCGTTCTTTGGCTTGATACAAACGAGCCTGAAGAACGGCGCACGTTCGGGCATCGCGATGGCGCTGGGCATTTTCGCGAGTGATTTCACCTACCTGCTTCTCGCCTACTTCGGCGTTTCCGGCTGGCTGATGGATGAGAAATACGCGTTGCCCGTCGGCATTTTCGGCGGCGTGCTGCTGATCGGTTACGGCATCGTACAGATCGTGAAGAAGACGGTAGTGCAGAATGTCGAAGGCGAGCAGGCAATCGTAAAAGCGCCGAACCACGGCTCGATGGTGCTGAAAGGTTTCCTGATGAATTTCCTCAACCCGTTCGTGCTGTTCCTCTGGATCGGCGCAATCAGCTTAGCCTCGAACAAGCTCGATCACGATCCCGCAAGAATCATCGCCTTCTTCGCAGCGACGCTTTCCACCATTCTCGGAACGGATATTTTAAAATCGCTGGGCGCGGGCAAGATCAAAGGCTACATCAACGAAAGCACGATTCATAAGGTGAATATGATTGCGGGAATTATCCTGTTGATCTCGGGAATTGTGTTGATCGTTCGGGTGCTGGTGGAGAAGCCGTGGCAGCATTGAGAATATGCTAATTTGCCAATGTGCTAATTTGCTAATGAAATTCCTTATGAATTTTCAATTTCTCTCCCGACCAGATCATTTCAATTTTCAACGAGGTTGGAAACACGAAGGATATCACTCTGATAAAAAATGACGGCATAAGAACCTCTCTTCCGTTTACCGTTGTTATTTCAGCTGCTGATAATCGCTTCGAAAGTATTCGGGTCGACGCTGACACACTCAGTGACGCATTAAAAAAAGCCGTGGTAAAATACACAAGCGTTTCTCCATAGCCGGGATTGCAGCGGAAAGCCCGGAGGGTGAAGCGAACAAAATAAAGCGGAGCGGTGTTTTGTTCTGCTGCACCCGAGGACTTGCAGCGGAAAGCCCGACAGGTGTGAATAGAAACTACAACTGCCTCTGCTCCGAAACAGAATTAATACCTTAGGCTCTCACAGCCCATTCCGGCCGCAAGCTAAGCTCATGAAAATAATAGCAGTCGCAATAATCCCAGCATTTTGGTTCCTCACATCCTGCTCCTCTCCAACAACAAAAAACAATGCTTTTTTCGAAGGCAGAATAACCTACAAAAACGAATACTTCGTTAAAACCAACCACATTGACGCAGCTGCGCTTGAGCAACAGGGAGGGGAAACTGCAGCGCTTTATTTTAAAGACGGCAATTACCTGGAAAAATATGACAGCGGTTATATGCTCGAGCAATTATACCGGCAGCAGGAGAACAAGATCTATATTCAGTTTAGCAACAGCGACACCCTGCATTGGTTTTCCTGCAGCAAGCCGACGCAGAAAATGTTGCGGTTCGATATCCACCCTAAAAAAGAAACGATCCTGGGAATTCCCTGCGATGAGTTGATTACCTACTACGATAATAAAACCGTTTCGTTCTACTACAATTCCGACAGCTTACCTGCCAACCCGGAATGGTACAGCAATTTCACGGCTTATAACAAGAATGTGAACGCCCGAAAGATGAAAGCGGTTTACCTGAAATACAAGATCGAACGCCCCGATTTCATCATCACGGTAACCGCCACTTCCATTTCAAAACAACAGATCGACGACAGCATATTTTCTATCCCGCAAGGCAAAGTGCTGATCGAAGACAAGCAGTAGCCGTTTCAAATTCCGGAGTCGGCAATCCGCCAATCATTCCCCGAGTATCTTCTTAATATCCGGGCGGAAATACTTTTCGCTCTTCAGCACTTTGCCGTCTTCGCGGAAGATCGGTTTGCCGTTTTCGTCGAGCTTCGACATGTTGCTGCGGTGGATCTCGTCGAAGACTTCTTCGATCTTGTGCTGTAGTCCGTGGCGGAGGATGGTGCCGAAGGTGATGTACAGCAGGTCGCCGAGCGCGTCGGCAATTTCCACGATGTCGCCGCGCTTGCAGGCTTCGAGGTATTCTTCATTTTCTTCTTTCAGCAGATTGAAACGCAGCATGAACTCATCCTGGTGGACGGTGCCGGTGGGCTCGTAACGATTCCCGATGAGAAATACGTCGTGAAATTCTTCAACAGCTGCGATCTTGTGCGCGAGGCCTTTGGCGGTAGTGGTTTCCTGTGACATGCGACAAAAAAACGAAGGGCGCAGGAAACGGGCAATGTTTCGGCGGAAGGGTTATGAAAGGTTTTCAACTTTCCGACAGCCGCAGATTGCGCAGATTTTCGCAGATTAATAATTGCTCTTCCCCGTTTGTTCGAGCGGAGTCGAGAACCTTTCTCATTCCAATGCAAAAGGTTCTCGACTCCGCTCGAACAAGCATAGCTCCGCTCGAACAAGCGTAAAAGAAAAGCTCCGGTCCCAATGAAACCGGAGCTTTCCTTTTAATTTCTTCAGCCGTTATTTTTTCTTCGGCTGTTGTGCTTTGTTGAGGCGGTAGTTTGCGTTCAGCGCGGCGAGCACGTCTGCGGTGACGTCGAGGCTGTCGTTGGCGTAGAGCACGTTGCTGGCACCACCGTAGCCGAGGATGTAGTCGATGCCTTTTTCGCGGCTGTAGTCTTTGAAATACACCTGGATCTGTTCGGTGATGACGGCGTTCTTCTGGAGCGCGGCGGTTTGCATCGTGGAGATGTAATTCTCCAGCTTCTTCAGCTCGTCCATGCCGGCATTGATCGCAGTTTCTTCTTTCGCTGCATCATCGGCGGAAATGGTGCCCATCTGTACCTTCTGCTGAAGCGCATCGTAACGTTGCTGCAGGTCGACCGCTTTCTGCTGGTATTGCTTCACCTGGTATTCGTATTTCGAATTCGCTTCTTTCGAGAGATCGGAGAAGGCTTCGTAGTTCGCGTCGATCGAGTCGATGTTCACGTACAGCACGCGGGCGCCGGCGAGATTTTTGGGGACGTCGAAGGTCAGCTTCGGGGGGACAGAATCCACTTTGACGCTGTTCTTCACGTCGGCAATCTCGCGCTTCGACGAGAAATGGAGGTAGAACAGGATGCCGACTGCGATCAGCAGCACGACGTTCAGGATCATCGAGAAGTTGTTCTTCACAGAGAATGGTGGTTGTTTTTACTTCGGGCAAAGATAACCAAACCCGCGAAACGGCTTTTTACTGCTTCGGACGGCCGCTGATCATTTTAACAGTTTTTGCGTAAGTCGGTGTGCGCAGCTCGAAGAAGTACATGCCGTTCGCCAGCCCGAGCGCCGCTGCTGAAGCATGAATCGTGTACGCGCCCTGCTGCTGGTAGTTCGAAGCCGGCAGCAGCTCCGCCACTTCCCTGCCCGTCACGTCATACACGCGCAACGTCGCAACGCCCGCATCCGGCAGCTCGTAATAAATCGTGACGTCGTCGTAAAACGGGTTCGGATAAATGTTCAGCACGGGCTCCAGCGGTTCGAAATGCGCGGTGGCGATGATCGTCGTGTCGGGATTGATGCGCAGCACCGGATTAGTGTACGGCGCGTCCATCTGCGTTTCGCCGGTCCATTCCCAATACGTGAATTTATAGCCGGGCTTTGGTGAGGCCGTCATCGTGATCGGGTTGCCGTCGAAATACACGCCCGTCCACGGCAGCGAATCCGGCGTGATCGTATTGAGATGGATCGTTCCCGCATCCGCAGGCGACGTCTGCAGCGTTACATTCTCCTGCGCATTCAGCGCGAACTGCGACTGCACCTGGTTGCGCACGTTATCCGGGCGCATGTACAGAATGTAGTCGAGCACGTTCACCTGGAAATGCCACATGCCCGTGTCCGTGTACACCTGCAGGAACGTGGGCGCATAGGGCGAATGACCGGTGCACCAGAGATCGAAGTGGCGATCCATTTCCGGCAGCATCGAATTGTAAATGCTGTCGGCGCGATGGATCATATTGCGGCTGTAAAAAGTCGTGTTGATGAGATCGGCGTAGCGATTGATGAAATACACGCGGAACGAATCGTTCTGCAACAGCGCGGCGAGCATGATCGAATGCGGGTTCGGCGTGGGCGGATTGAGCACGCGCGAAAGCATGTTGACCGTGTCCGACTGGAAAGAAATATCCGTATCCCACAACACGTAACGCCATTTTCCCGGACCGTCATGCGGCTTCCAGAATTTGATGTTGTTCGTGTACGTGCCGAGCCAGTCCATATTGCCGACGTACGTTTCCGTGATGAAATAGTCGCAGAAGTTTTTGATGTCGAGCATCGCCGCCGCAGAATCAAAAGCGGTTTGCTGCGTGAGATCGGCAGTCGCGATGTAGTTCACCATTTTGAAAAAACCTTCGTTCGTGCCTTCGATCACCGAACCGTCGAACTGGAGAAAATCGACGTTGTCATCATCCGTCGTTGAATTGTTTTGCAGGAAATGTTTGTCCTGCTTCTCACGCAATTCATACACGCCCCAGAATCTTCCGTTGAGAAAAACGACGCAGGCAAAACCGTCCATCACGTCGAGCGAAGTGGAAGGCTCGACAGATTTCTGGATCAGCAGATCCCGCATGCGCGCGCCCATGTAATCGCTGCCGGTGTTGCGCACGTTGAATCCCTGGTACGTCGTCGATTGTTTCGCAGGAAATAAACGGTAGTTGATGTCTTTGCCGCCGTAATTCTCGTCGCAATCGATGAAGAACCCTTTCTGCGGAAACACTTTCGACCAGTTGCCCTGTATACGGATCGATGCCGGCATTTCAAACTGCACCTGTTGTTGCGCGTCGAAGTACGTCACATTCGCCGGACGCACCCAGCCCTGCCAGAAATTCGCCGTCGGAAACGGGATGTCGTTCACCGTCGTATCCGTCGTCGTGCCCATTACGTAAATGCCGTAATACGGATCGAAGAGATTGCCGGGATCGGTGATGATGGAAACAACCGGCAGCGAAATGTTTTCATCGATGAGATACGTCGCAGCGGCCGGCGGACCGGGCAACAACGTGGGATCATTCGGAAACAACCGCGCGCGGATCACCTGCGTGGAATCGATCTGAAAATTTCCGATGTACGGCGCAGATGCAAGCGTGGGCTCACTGCCATCATTCGTCCAGCGCATCTGGCCCTGGTTTAAAGGCGCGATCCATACATGCTGCGGGCCATTATAAAAACCGGAGCCCACGTAATTGCCCGAAGTGATCCGCGGCGTCGGACCGTATCCCGCAAAACATCCTGCAGAAAAATTCACGGTGTCCGGCGTCGGCGCATCGAAGAGACACCAGTTGGGCGCAGCATCCGGTTGTCGTCCGCGCGAATGCCCCATCATCATCGGCCCGATCGTTTGCTGATCGGAAATTGTTCCCTGCGGCGTATAAAGCGTCAGCAATTGCCCGCCGGCGTCGAGCTCGAAATCAGTATGCAGGTGCACGTCGGCAGGAAACGGGTAATACGTCACCGTCGTATCGGCCACACCGATGAGCAGCGCGGGAAACATGCTCATGTCGTCCATGCCCGTCGCGGCGTTGTGCGTTTGAATGGCGAGCGTATTTGTTCCCGGGCGGATGATCGTGTCGAGCATCTTCGAAGGCACGAAAAATAATCCCGACCAATTGCCGGTCTGGTACAAATTCGCTTCGTGCTCATCGAAGGCATACGTGTTGTACGCGGGCGGATAACCCTGCGCACCGACATTCGCGCGCGCAATTTCTTTTCCGTTGAGA
>CAMLEF010000112.1 GCA_946478675.1 uncultured Flavobacteriales bacterium
GGTGACGGCGAAGAACTTTTCATCCGGAAAACCGTCGCGCGCGTGAAAGCGCTGCAGCAGGAAGGGTGGGCGAACAACCAGGTCGCGATCCTCCCGCGCACGAACCGTCACGGCAGCAGCATCGCCTCTGCCCTGCTCGACTCCGGCATTCCCGTGCTCTCGAATGAATCGCTGCTGCTGAAGCAATCGCCGGCGGTGAATTTTCTCGTGTCCATGCTGCGCTGCATCGATCATCCGGGCGATGAGCTGGCCGGTGCGCAGGCGCTGGAATTTCTCGTCACGAATAAGAAGCTGGCGATGCCGCTGCACAGTCGCCTCGTCGAATTCAGCAAAGCGGAAAAATATCTCGCAACGGTTTTGCGCGACAATGGCATTGCTTACGATCCGGATGCACTTTCCCGTCTGCCGGTTTACCAGCGTTGCGAAACACTCATCGCGTTGTTCGGATTGACGGAAAGCTTCGATTCGTACCTGCTGTTCTTTCTTGATGAAGTGCTCGCCTACAGCAACGATCGCAGCGCGGAAAAAACCGGCTTCATGGATTGGTGGGAAGAGCGCAGCCGCACCGCTTCTGTCGTAGTGCCCGAAGGCATGGACGCCGTCAACGTCATGTCGATTCACAAATCGAAAGGGCTTGAGTTCCCGGTGGTGATTCTTCCTTTTGCCAACTGGAAATTCAAGCGGCAGAAAGACGAATTCTGGGTCGACATCAACGATCCGCTGATCCCGGAAATGCCGACTGCGCTCATCCGCGCCAGCGAAAAACTGAAGCAGACGCCGCTCGCGGAAACGCTGGAAGAAGAGATCAGCAAATCGCTGCTCGACCAGCTGAACGTGCTGTACGTTGCGATGACGCGTCCTTCGCACCAGCTGCACATCTTCACGACGATCGCTGCGAAGCTCAACCACGAGCCGAAGAACCTCGATGACATGATCGCGTTCGCATTGCAGCAGTCCGGCATTCCCTTCGATAATGGCGTCGCGGAATACGGCGCAGCTTCTTCGGAGCGTCCGCCGATGGCGCTCAAGGGAGCCACGATCCGCCCGACAGTTATTCATTCGGGCAAATGGCAGGAGCATCTGCGTTTGCGTTCGCAGGCCGGCGAGCATTGGGATCTGACGAAGCCGCACGAGAAGCGCTACAAAGGATTGCTGCTGCACAGGTTGCTCGCGGCCGTCACCGTGCCTTCCGATCTTGAAAAAGCGTTGGACGAAATGCTGCGGCTCGGCCTTGCGGATACAGACGAAACCATGCTCCTGCGCGAACAGGCTTCACAACTGCTGCAGCTGCCGGAATTGCAGGAATCGTTTTCCGGGAAAGGAACGGTACGCACGGAATCCGAACTGCTGTTGCCCGATGGAAGAAGACTTCGTCCCGACCGCGTCGTTCATCTCGAAGAAAAAACCATCCTGCTCGATTATAAAACCGGAGAAGTTTCACCTTTGCACCGTAAACAGCTCGACGATTACGCGAATACGCTGCAGCGGATGGGCTATAGCAACATTGAGAAAAAAATCGTCTATACGACGGAACTGAAAGTAGAAACGTGGTGAGTTGATGGGTTGGTTAAGTTGGTTTGCAAAACCGTAGCTCCAAACAGAAACTAACCAACCTTACTAACTATCCAACTCAACCAACCTTACCAACTATCCAACCAACACCATGGCAAGCTTCGACATCGTTTCAAAAATCGACGGGCAGACGCTCGACAACGCGATCAATTCGGCGCGCAAGGAAATTTTCGGGCGCTTTGATTTCAAGGGAACGCAGAGCACGATCGATCTCGACAAAAAGAACTTCACGCTGCAGATCGTCACGGAAGATGAGATGCGGTTGAACAACATCATCGACATCATCCGCATGCGCATGGTGAAGCAGAACCTTGATCCGCGTTGCATCGACGAAGGAAAAGAGCATTACGCTTCCGGCAACATGGTGCGCAAGGATATCAAGATCAAACAAGGCATTGACAAGGACGTTGCGCGAAAGATTCTGAAAGACATTAAAGACACGAAACTGAAAGTGCAGGCGCAGCAGATGGACGACCAGGTGCGCGTAACGGCGAAAAAGATCGATGATTTACAGGCGGTGATTGCGTTGCTGCGTCGCGGGAATTACGATTTGCCGCTGCAGTTTACCAATATGAAATAAGGATAACCACAAAGACGCGAAGGCGCAAAGGAAATCGCTAAGAACGTTGCGGCCTTTGCGCCTTTATGGTTTCTTGCGAAGCTATTGCTTTACGATGCGTTGGACTTTCACTCCGTTATTGGAAGCGACACGAAGGAAATACACGCCTTCGTCGAGTGAATGAAGATCGAGTTGCCAGGTTTTACTATTGCAATTGTATTGTTGAACCCGGCGACCGTTCACGTCGAAGAGCTCTACACGAATCATTTCTTCGTCGGAAGAGATCGTGACCTGGTCCGCTGCGGGATTCGGGAAAACCATTACGCTACTGCCCGCAGCAATTTCTTCAACACCACTCATCACAAGCTGCTCGCTCATGCCGAAGCGCACGACGAAACCGTCGCCGGAACCTTCATTCGAAGATTGATACGCACCCGGCGTTACCGGGAGATCGGTGCTGTACGTATCGGCGCAGGCACTGACACTCGTATCCGACGGTTCTACCGTGAGGCTGTAGATCGCATCAACGCCGTTGCCGCCCATGTACGTGCCGCTGACCATCGTGCCGGCGGTGTCCATCTTGAAAACAAAACCATCGGAGTTGCCGCCGAACGTCGTTTGGATCGCGTTGGCGCTGACCGGGAAATCCGTGCTCTCCGTATTCCCGCCGACGAACAGGTATTTGCCGAGGCGCATCATGCCGAAAGCCGTTTCCACGCCGTTGCCGCCGACAAACGTCGACCACGTCAGCTGACCTGCCGCATCGAATGCAGAAACAAACGCATCGCTCAGCGCGGCATGTGTCGTTTGAAAGCTGCTGCCCTGGATCGGGAAATCGTAGCTGTACGTGAAGCCGCTCATGTAAAGCCGGCCGAGACTGTCGCACACGATCGCATTCGCATCTTCCGTATTCGTGCCGCCGAAAAATGTTCCGTAATGGCGCGTGCCGTCCATTCCGAATTTCACGAGATAAATATCCGGCAGCCCGAGCATGCCGCTCTGCCACGCGTCGGGCGTTACAGGAAAATTGTTGCTGTACGTGCCGCCGCAAAAAACGATCTCTCCCTGAGGCGTGACCGTCACGGCATGAATGTCTTCCGAGCTGCTGCCGCCGTAACACGTGCTCCACTGCGGCTGCAGCTGCGTGTTGAACACACCGAGGAAAGCATCGATCGCTCCGGCGCACGTCGCCTGGTAACCGGAAGCAGCGAGCGGCAAATTGTTGGAAGTCGTAGAGCCGGCAAGCGCAATTCTTCCGGATGTATCTTCCGCCATCGCATACGCTTGGTCAGCGCCGGTGCCGCCGAAATACGTGGCGCGTACCATCAGCCCGGAATCGTTCAGCTGCAATAAGAATGCATCGTAGCTGCCGTTGTTGTTCGGTTGCCACGCATTCATCACCGGGAGGTCCGTGCTGTTGGTGCTGCCGCAAATGAAAATCGCCGTATCGATGCGCAGCAGGCCGTAACCGGTTTCGAAATTCGTGCCGCCGTAATACGTCGACCAGAGCGCATTGCCCGCCGCATCAAAACGCGTCACCACGACATCGTAGCTGCCGGCCATCGTATCCTGTTGCGCGCCGGCCGTGACCGGGAAATCCGTGCTGTTCGTGCGACCTGTCACTACCGATCCGCCATTCGGCAGAGAAGCGACGGCAAACAATTCATCCGCGCTCGTGCCGCCGAGGTACGTAAGCCAGCTGATGGAAGAAGCAGCGATGGAAGGATTTCCGTCGCCGGAAAAACGATACGTAACAGGTGTGACAGAACGTTGTAGCGGTTGCGCTTCAGCAGTCGCTGTCAAATCGTTTTGCCCGGGATGTTCTTCGAAAGCACCTGCTGCGGTGGTAAAAACGTAGCCGTTATTTTTTCCGGAAACGACAGCGCCGTTTTCTTCGAAGAGGGAAAGCGTTTGCGGCATTACCGAATGAAACATTACCGTGCGGCGCAGCTGATCACCATCAACGCTGAAGAGCACTTCCATTCCATGCAAGTGATATACGATGCGTTTATACACCGAAGCTTCACTGCTGCTTCCCGCGAGAAAATAATGCTGCGTCACCGAAAGAATTTCTTCTCCCTGCGGAAAGATTCGTTCCCCGTTCACGAAGAAAAAATCCGTACGCGCACGAGTAGCACCGTTCGATTGAACGACCGAATAGCCGCGATCGGAAAAATAATACGTGAGCGCACCGCCCTGCAGCGTGAAACAGATCTGCAGTTCCTGCGACTTTACCTGTCCTTTATTCACGACGAAACCCGACGGCGGGTGCATTGCCGAAGCAGAAAGCGTGAACACAGGGAGCGTAAAAAGAAGCAGCAGCAGTTTTTTCATTTGTAAAAAAAGGGTTTTCATGCGTGATGAAAACCCTTTGACGTTAGTGTGTTTGACTTAGCGAATCAGGCTGACGTGCCCGATAAAATTATGCGGATCGCCGTTGATGTCTTTGAATTTGACGCGCCAGACGTACGTATCGATTTGCGCAGGAGTGCCGGCATTTTCACCGTTCCAGCCTTTGTTCTGATCGTTTGACGTGAAGATCATGTTGCCCCAGCGATCGAACACCCACATTTCGAACGTGCTGTTGTCGATGCCTTCTCCGAACGTGAGGAAGAAATCGTTCTTGGCGTCACCATTCGGCGTGAAAACATTCGGCGCATAGAACGACCAGGCCGGCTCGATCACCACGAAGTCGGAAGTGGAATCGATGCATCCCCACTGGTTGACGGCAATCTGGATGATCTGGTACGTTCCGGGTTCCGTGAATGTATTCGTGAACGGCAGGTCGAGATTAACGAAGCCCGGGTTGAGCGTATCGCTGAAATAATAGATCGTCGTGTCGCAGTTCGTGCAGGTCGGCGTGATCGTGATCAGCGGAGCAAGGATCGTTGTCGTTTGCGGCGAAACGGTGAATCCAGCCACCGGGTTCGGATGAACCGTGATGAAGTTCGGATACGTAATCGTGTTCGAGCAACCGTAGAGATCGGTAACGGTGTACGTAACATTGTAGCTGCCCGGCGTGGTGAAGCAATGGTTCGGCGCGCAACTCGTCGACGTGGAATTGTCACCGAAATCGAACAGGCAGCTGGCCGCGGTCGGTTGTGAGTTACCTGTAAAGTCGACACAAACCGGCGAGCAACCTTCCGTTACCGAAGGCGAAACCGACAGCTGCGGCAGCGGCAACACTGTGATCATCACCGAATCCGAAACGACGATGGAACCGCATTGATCGGAAAGCGTGACCGTGTACGTCGTCGTCACCGTAGGCGAAGCGGTGGAGGAAGCGGCATTCGGCGTCGCAAGACCTGAAGTCGGGCTCCAGGAATAATAATACGGACCGCCGTCACCGCCTGCACCGTTAGCAGAAACAGTTGCCTGTCCGCCGGGGCAGATGGAATCCGGGGCAGAAATCGTCAGCTGCAACGCGGAATAAACCGTCACTTTTACGTCGTCGGTATTGACGCAGCCGAACTGGTCGGTTACGGTTACCGTGTAATTGATCGTTGACTGCGGGCAAGCCTGCGTGCTGTCGTTCGCCGGAGCGGAAAGGTCCGTTGCGGGGCTCCACTGGTAATTCTGTCCGCCGGTTGCAATGAGGTTCGCGCAGTTGTTACCGCAGATGAACTGGTCAGCGCCCGCGCTCGCATTCGGCAGCGCATGTACGGTTACGCTCACCGTGTCGTTGTTCTGGCAACCGAAACCATCGGTGATCGTCAGCGTGTAATCCGAAGTTGCCGACGGGTTGATAGTCGCCGTTGCAGTTAATGCGCCGGAAGTAATGTTCGGACCGTTCCAGCTGTAGTTGCCGCCGCCGGAACCGTTCAGGTTGATCGTTGCGCCTGCACAAAGGCTCGTGTCGGTACCGGCATTGGGCTGCGGAAGCGCACGCACAAGAACCGTTACACTATCGACGCCGCTGCAGCCATACTGGTTGGAAACGTTCACCGTGAACACCGTTGTCACAGAAGGCGTAACGGTCGGTGAAGCGGTGTTGGCGCCTACCATGGCAGAGAATGGGCTCGACGTCCAGTTGTAAATGGTGCCGCCTGTTCCCTGGAGCGTGGTCGACGTTCCCGGGCAAATGCTGTCGGGCAAGCCGGCATCCACGACAATGTTATTCGTGACCTGTACAAAAACCGTCGTGCTGTCGGAACATCCTGCAGTCGTGGTTCCGACTACCGTGTAAGTTCCCGAAGCATTCGAATTGAATTCAATGGACGAGCCGTTCGGGTTGAGCAGCGTCGCGCCGGTCATGGGCGTCCAGGCATAGTTGTTCGCGCCGGTGATGTTAACCGTGTCGGTCGAGCTGGGGCAGATCGTCACCGAATCGTTCGACAGGGCAAGCACCGGGAGCGGGTTAACGGTGACGGAAACGGTACTGCTGGCGGTACATCCTGCCGGAGTCTGCGCCGTTACGTTGTAAGTCGTTGTTGTTGCGGGAGAAGCGGAAACGGAATCCTGCGAAGCCGAGAGGTACGTGAGCCCGATGTTCGGCGCCCAGGTGTAGGTGTTCGTAGAAGGGCCTGCATCGATGGTCACCGAAGTGCCTGCGCAGATTGACGGGTTCACCGGGCTGAACGTGATCACAGGCAACGGATTGACCGTGACGGTTACCGTTTGTGAAGCCGGGCAGGTAGCGCTGGTGGAAACGGTGTAAGTAGTCGTAACCGTCGGAGAAACCGTAACGCTCGGGTTGGTGCCGATGTTGCTGTTCGTGGGGGAAGCCCAGGTGTAGCCGGAGCTTCCGGTAACGTTCAGCGTCACCGATTGTCCGACGCAGATCGCTGGAGCCGCAGGGTTGATCGTTAAGGTCGGCACTGGAGTGATCGAGACGACGACGGTGTTGGATGTCGCCTGCCCGCAACCCGGAGCACCGGTAACGACGGCATGGAAATAAGTCGCTGCGTTTACCGGGCAATACTGGTAAGGACTGGTCGTTGCGCCGGCAATGTTGGTCCACGTAATGCCGTTCGGCGAAGATTGCCATTGGATGTTGCCGCTGTAACCGACGTCGGTCAATGTAACGCAGCCGCCCTGGCAGACGTTGGTCGGCGAGAGACTTGCAGTGCCGGCCGTAGGAGGCGGCAGTACGGTTACCGTTACGGTAGCAGGCGTTGCGCCGTAGCAGGTGAGATAACCACCGGTTGCCGTCACCGTGTACACCGTCGTAACCGAAGGCGTGACCGTAACGTTTTGTCCGACGAGGTTACCGGGCTGCCAGGTGAAAACCGGGTTACCCGTGCCGCAGCCGCCATTACCGTTGATGGTGGCGCTGAGCTGTACCTGGTTGCCGGGGCACACCGGGTTCGGAGTTGCGCTGGCAGTCAGTGAAAAGCTCGGAGCGATACCGGGCGTCGTAAACGTGTACGTCGCCGACCATGGCCCGCCGCTTCCGGAGCCGCAAACCCGTTCGCGCGCACGAAGGACGTAAGTGGTCCCTGGACACAAGGCGGAAAATGGAATCGTAACAGGGCCGTATGGTTCTACCACGCAGTTGTCGGGCCAGCCGGCTGCGGCAGTATAGTTTGGAACGTTCAGCAGGGAACGAAACCAGGGATAAACGTTCCAGTTGGCAGCTGTGCACGAGGGAGCGTTACCGGTAAAGTTGGCCGCGCTGAAACAGGCGATTTCAACTTCCATGTAGTAAGGGCCGCAACCGCAGGTGGCTGCATCCGAACTACCGTTTACTGTAACACTGTTCCCGTTGGTGGAGGCCGAAAAACCGACCAGCGCCACACCGTGACAAGCATAGGCTCTTTCACTAATCCCAATGAAAATAGCCGCAACCAACAAAACCCGTAGTAGATTTTGCTTCATGTGTTTAAACCTTTTAAAAATGTAACGTATTTGCCGCTTTAAAGTTACGATAAACTGAACGCGAAGCAAGTATCTGCATTCACAAATATCGTCAGCGCTGTTGAAAACTCCGAACGCATGACCGTCCGGCCACAGCCACTTTTCGATCAATGGCAGAATACGCCGGATGAGCGGAAGAATGCGGAAAATGATTTGTGGAAAAGAAATTAACCTCCGCGCTCAGGGATTTTTCTTCAGCGAAGGCGCCACGACTTTCTTAAAATAGAGACAGAAACCTGTGAAGGGACATTTTTCGCAGATCGGGTTTCTCGCGAGACAGATGTAACGGCCGTGCAGGATGAGCCAGTGATGCGCAACGCCGAGATGATGTTCCGGGATGTATTTCACCAGCTGCTGTTCGGTCTGCAACGGATTCTTTGCATTCGTCGTCAAACCCAATCGCGCTGAAACACGAAACACGTGCGTATCCACGGCGATCGCCGGTTTTTCGTAAACGACGGAGATGATCACGTTGGCGGTCTTCCGCCCTACTCCCGGCAACTTCACGAGGTCTTCCATTTTGTCGGGAACTTTTCCGCCAAAATCGTTCAGCAGCATCTGCGCCATGCCGATGAGATGTTTCGCTTTGTTGTTCGGGTAGCTGATGCTGCGGATGCAGGAAAACACTTCTTCGACGGAAGCGGCGGCGAGTGTTTCCGCATCGGGAAATCGTTTGAACAACGCCGGCGTGATCATGTTCACTCGCTTGTCCGTGCATTGCGCCGAAAGGATTACCGCCACGAGCAGCTCGAACGGATTGCCATAATGCAGCTCCGTTTCCGCCACCGGCATGTTCTTCTCGAACCAGGAAATTACTGCGGCGTAACGTTCGGCTTTTGTCATGCAACAAAGTTAAACGTCATAGGCTTCGGAAAATCGAAACGCATCACAACTCAGTTTTCCTCCAATAAAAAAAGCGCCCCATTGCTGAGACGCTTTTCATTGGAGAAATCTGTGATCAGTTCTGCAGCACGTCGTTGACGAATTTCTGCGTAGTTGTGAGCGTACCGTTTTCATCGTAATATTTCCAGTCGCCGTTCTTCTGGCCGATGCTGTTGTAGGAACCCGTGTAATTCAGGTTGCCGCTTTCGAACCAGCCCTGCCAGTTGCCGACACGCTGTTGGTTGTTGTTGATCTTGCCTTCTTCGGCTTTTTTACCGTTCGGATGATAGAACACCGCGTTGCCTGTCGTCTTGTCGACTTCCGAAGCAACCATGCCGTTGTTGTGCCAGGTCTTCCAGATACCGGTCGGGTTGCCGTTGTTATCGTAATGCTCTTCCGCTGCAAGCGTGCCGTTCTCGAACCAGTACTTCCACGTACCGATCTTGTAAACGACCGACATCTTCGTAGCGATCGTTTCTTTGTCGTCGCCGGGATTAATGCCGGGGTTGGCATTGTATTGACCTTCGGCAGTTTTGTTGCCGTTCAGTCCCACTTCAACGTGGTTGTACTGCGCAAACGCCCAGGTAGATGCGCAAAGAAAAAGGGCCAGGGTCAGGATTCTTTTCATTGTTTGCCTAATGAAGTTTAACAAACTTAACGATAAGGACGGTAAAAAACAAGATACAGAGGAATTTAGAGGTAAACGCCCCGTAAACACGAATGATGACGTCATGCCGGCCTCTCTTCTTTTTGCAAAAAGAAAAAGTGCAACCCGCCGGAACAGGTTGCACTTTAAAACAATTCACGGTTACGTTATTTGATCAGCGAAACGTGGCCGATGTATTTATGCTTTTTGTTGAAGACATCCGTCAGCACGACTTTCCAGACGTACACATCTTCCTGGCAAATATCGCCGTGTTTGCCCTGCACCGTTCCGTCCCACGCTTCGTTGATGTCGTTGGTCGTGAAGATGAGGTTGCCCCAGCGGTCGAAGATCCAGATGTTGTATGACGTGATACCGATACCCGCGCCGTAGAAGCCGTCATTCACACCGTCATCGTTCGGCGTAAAGCAATTCGGAATATAAAACGTGAATTCCGGATCGATGATCACTTCCATCGACGTATCATCGACGCAGCCGTATTGATTGACGACCTGCAGGTAAACCGGGTACGTTCCGCCGGCCTCGGTCGAATAATAATACTGCGGGTTCGGAATATCCGACGTATCGGACAACGTGGTCGGGTCGCCGAAATCCCACGTCCAGCTCACCGGCGCGCCTGACGAAAGATCCACGAAGGAAATGTTCGTGTTCAGCACGTCGGTATGCTGCGGGTTTG
Organism: uncultured Flavobacteriales bacterium; assembly: GCA_946478675.1. The sequence goes on from CAMLEF010000112.1 coordinate 10,210, forward strand.
CCGAGAAGCTGGCGGTCGGCATCGGGTAAACGGTGATGTAGTTCGGCAACGTGAGCGTTTGCACACAACCGTTGTTCGAAGTCGTCGTCAGCGTTACCGTATACGTGCCGGGTTGGCTGTAGCAGTGCGCCGGATTTTGCGTGAAGACGTTGGGCGAGTTGTCACCGAAATCCCACGTCCAGCCGGTAATGCTTCCGGTGGAGATCGTCGTCTGGTCGGTGAAGCTGACGCAGAGGATCGGGCAGCCGTTCAGCGTATCGCCGACAAATGCAGGATTCGGCAGCGCGCCCGTCGTTACCGGGATGGTTACGGTGTCAATGCAGCCTGCAGTATTCGTAACGATCAGCGAAACGTTGTACGTCGAATCGTTCACGTACGTGTGCGAAGGATTCTGCGTGGCCGATGTCGGAGAGCCGTCACCGAAATCCCAGGTCCAGCTGACGACGTTGCCCGTGCCCGGCGTCGAAAGATCATTCATCGAAGTAGCCGTGCCTGCGCAAACGACGTTGGCATTGAAGTTCGCCGTCGGCAGCGCAGATACCGTTACCGGCAACGTGGAAGTTGTCGTGCAACCGTTGTTCGAAGTACACGTCAGCGATACGGTAAACACGCCAGCGGCATTGTACGTGTACGCCGGGTTCTGCACGTTGCTCGTATCGTTCGTTACTGTTGCGTCACCGAAATTCCACGACCAGTTGGAAATATTTCCGGTAGAAACGGAAGACTGATCCGTGAACGAAGTCAGCGAACCGAGACAAACGGTCGGCGCGGTGAACTGCACCTGCGGACCGGGGGCTACGGTAACCTGCAGCGTCGACGTATCCGAGCACGGGCCCGGGTTGGCAATGAGCATTACGGTATACGTTCCCGCTGTCGTGTACGTGTAGGTCGGGTTCTGCGTATTGCTCGTGTCGTTGGTAACAGACGCGTTACCGAAATCCCAGAACCAGTTGACGGCGTTCGTCGACTGATCGGTGAACTGCATTGGCGCATTCGTGCAAACACTGTTGGCACTGAAGGCTGCAGTGGGCGGAACACCAACGGCCAGCACCTGCGTCGTCGTTTGCGGACATCCGTTTGCTGTGGTAACCGTCAGCGTAACGGTGTAGGTGCCCGGCGCAGTGAACGTGTGCGAAGGATTGGAGATCGTCGACGTGTTGTTGCCGGCAGAAGCAGGATCGCCGAAGTTCCATGACGTACCGGAGATCGCATCGGGTGGGTTCACCGTCGAGGTACTTGTGAAATTCACCAGCTGGTTGCCGCAAACCTGGTTGTAGAGGAACGAAGCGGTCGGCAGCGGATTCACGGTGATCGTTTGCGTGATGGTCGACGGGCAAGGGTTGCCGCCGATCGTCAACGTTACCGAATACGTTCCTGCCGTATTGTAAACGTGCGTTGGGTTTTGAACGTTCGACGAATCCTGCGGACCGGATGCAGGATCACCGAAATGCCAGCTCCAGCCATTCGGGCTTACAGACTGATCGGTAAAGCTGGTCGTTTGTCCGACGCATACCGAAGTCGCGTTGAACGCCGCCTGTCCCCCGCTTCCCGGGTTCACGACCGAAGTAATCGTATCACTGCAACCGCTTTGCGAAGTAACGATCAGCGTAACGGTGTACGTTCCCGGTGTGCTGTAGGTCCACGACGGGCTTTGCGCATTGGAAACGTCGGTAGTGATCGATGGATCTCCGAAGTCCCATTGGTAGTTGAGCGTACCACTCGATATCGTACTGTTGTTCGTGAAGTTGTACGTCGTGCTGCAGTTGTTGGAGTTCGGCGTAAATGCGGCGGTCGGCTGCGGATACACGTAGACATTTCGCGTGAGTGTCGTCTGGCAGCCGGTTACGGAAGTCATCGTGACGGAATAACTTCCTGCGTTACTCACGTTGATACTCGATGTAGTGGCGCCTGTACTCCATTGGTATGAGGCC
>CAMLEF010000113.1 GCA_946478675.1 uncultured Flavobacteriales bacterium
GCTATTTCTTTTTTGCGCTCGCGTACGGCGGAATGGCGTTGCTGGCGGCTGGTGTGCTTTCCGGGATAACGGCAATCGTCGGCTGTTTCGTGCTGTATGGTTTTTTCCCGGCGCTGACGGATGGCGTATCAAAAGCCTGGATCAGCACGTCCTGCGACAAGAGCGATAAAGGCGTAGCGCTCGGGCTGTTTGCGGCGCTCTCGAGTCTTGCGGCGCTGGTGGCGAGTGTGTCGGCGGGAATCGCATGGAAACTTTCAGGACCGGTGCTCGTGTTTTTGTTGCCGGTAGCGTTTGCTGTAATCACGGTGATTTACTTAACTTTTGTTGTTCCATCTCCAATAATCGAAAAGGAATGAAGATCCGTTTTGCTTGTTTTATGATGATCGCCTCTGGTGCGATGCTTTTCCTGTCTTCCTGCGGGAATGACGAAAAAACTGCTGCAACCACCGATTCGATGTCGCGGAAAGATTCGCTGAAGAAAGCCATGGCCGAAGACCTGCCGCCGTCTTCCGACATCAAGCAATTCAACTGGCTGTATAGTGGTTTCGTGCACGCAGCAACTACCGGCGACGATTCGCTTTTCAATACGTTCATTCATCCGGCGCACGGCTTATGGATCATTCATTCGAATGGTGCGATGCCTTCGTTCACCAACGTAAAAAAGATCAGCGAATTCGAATTGCCGAACGGGAAAAAGCTGCTGCCGTTCGATCGTGATAAGATGATGACTGCGCCGAAGGAAGAAGAGCTGCCGGTCGTGGACTGCGACAAAAAAGATTTTTACAGTAAATCCGGTTGCTTCACCAGCCAGCGGAATGTTTTCCGTGAAGAGAAGATCTGGCAATACGCCGGGCTCACGCCTGCCGATGATAAGGAAGTGAATTTCCTGAGCACCACGATCACGCGCACGGTGATTAATACGGAGACGTATTGTTTCTACTTCTCGCTCATTGATGGTGGATGGTATCTTACGTTTTTGGATATACGGAAACCCTGCAGCGCATAAAACAAAAAAGGCTTCACGAAGAAGCCTTTTTTATGAAATTATTTTTTGTCTGACGGCGCAGCTGATTGCTTTCTCGCTTTCATTTTCTCGCGCCGTTCCTTTTTCTGTTCCTGCCATTTTTTGTATTGTTCCGGCGTGAGCGTGGCTTTCATGCCGTCATTGAATTTGCGATGCACTTCTTTCGCTTTGTTGTGCCACGATTCATCATGCGGCTGTTGGCTGCGCAGCCCGGACATTTCCTGCTCTTTCGTCAGCGCGAGGTCGTGTACTTTTTTCTTCTGTTCGGCGTTCAGTCCGAGCGAATGCTCCAGGTGATCGGCGAAACCGCTGGCGCGTTGCTCGGGCGAAGGCGGAGGTCCTTCGGGGCGCGGATGCTGCTTCTTCATCGTTTCCCATTTCTGGTACTGCTCCGGCGAAAGCGTGGTCTTCATGCCGGCGTCGAATTCATCGCGGATCTTTTTCTTCTCTGCGCGAACTGCTGCGGTGTCTTTGTTTTGCTGGCCGCGCAGTTTTTCCATTTTCTGCTCACGGGAAAGCACGAGGTTGTAGACTTTCGATTTCTGATCGGGAGAAAGCCCGAGATCTTTTTCGAGATGGTTCGTCTGATCGGTGGCGCACTGCTCGGGCGTCTTCTTTTCTTTCGGCGGGGGAGGAGTTCCGTTTTGCGGCGGGGGCGGCGGGGCTTGCGCGAAGGCTGCAGCAGAAAACAGCAGCAGTAGGATGGGCATGAGCTTCTTCATAAGTTTCGATTTTGGTAGTTGGACGCCGGAAGTGATACAAAGTTTGCGCCCGCTTTCCCCTTTTGGCAGATTTTAACGAACGGTCTTCGTTTCCGCCTTCAGCGCCTGCTTTACCTGCTCAAACCTCCTGGCGCGTGTCGCTTCCTGTTTCGCGCCGGTAATATGCTGCACCATCTCGCGGCGATAGGTGAACGATAATGCTTCGAAGAATGCTTTTGCTTTTTTGTTTTTCGAAAGCCAAACCGAAAGCTCTTCCGGCAATGCGAGGATTCGTTTACCGGCATCCGCAGTCTTGCTGCCGGACTGATCCACCTTCACGGCTTCTTTGATATAATCGGAAAGTTTTTTTGCCGGCACTTCTTTCAATGAAGTGAATTTGATCATGCGATTGTGCGCATTGTCGAAACCGTCGTTGAAGAGCCGGTGCTTATCACTCATTTCCGATCCGCGATAAAACACGAGCGAAACGTGCTTCTTGAATCCCCAAAGTCCGAGCACGATGCCGTTGCCTTCGAAGCACGGTCCCCATTTCCAGGATTCTTTCAGCGAAGGCGCAGCTTTGTGAATGAGCGCGCGGACGTGTTCACAGATCGCTCCGATGTTTTCGGGGAGTTTGGCGTAAGCGGCGGTAATGCGGGAGGAGGACATGGGTTAGCGAATGTGAAATTTGCCGGGGTTCATTCGGCCATCGACGAGGTTGGCAATATAAATTTCAGCTTTATTCACCCTATAGAAGATGAGGTAGTCCCCGCAAAAAATAACCCGCACGCCGGGAATGGTGGTAGCTTTCCCAAGGTGTGGATTATCGGGGAGCAGAAGAACATGCTCTACAATCCTGGATAAAAGTTTCTGGCTGTAAGCCGGCGATCCATTCCGTTCTTCCCAGTATTCCAAGATGCTCACAAGACCTGCTTTGGCCCTAGGGGACCAGATCAATCTTTTAGCCATTTGTCCAGCTCTTTCATCAGGTCGTCGTGTGTGATTACGTTGCCTTTGCGATAGTCGGCCTGCGCTTCCTCTACTGCCATGATCTCTTCTTTCGACATCTGGTAAACGCCATTAGCAGAATCAAGCATACGATAGATCATTTTCAGCAGCTCTTCATCGTTGGTCTCGGCAATCTTTCCAACAAGAACTTTTTTCAGCTCGTTTACGGACATGTTTTTCTTTTAAAAATACGAAACTACCTGCACTAATACTTTATGCATTGCCTAATGCATTGGAAACAAGGATAATGTTAGGAATTCGGATCGACGAGGGTTATTTTTCGTTTAAAATAATTGCCTCAATCTTATTAATAAGTGAGTCTTTGAATTCTTCAACGGTAGCGTATCTGATAAATTGTAGAGGCTTGATATCAAAGTGTCTTTGGTCAAAATGAGCTCCGTCCCCATGGCATGTGTAAATGACTTTCATTCCTCTTCCCAATGCGTAGCCAGCCTCAAAATATACTCCCGAACTGTTATGCGTGAAGTCTGCTATGCAAAATTTTGAACGCTTAATAGAGGCAATGATATAGTCATTGATACTTTGTTCGCTTGAGATATGTTCGCGGTCAACTCGAATAGTTTCAAACCCTGAAATGTTGCAAGCTGGTTTTATGGCGTTTTCATAATAAGGAAGTGTGTCTTCCCTGAATGACATAGCGATAAAGCATTTATTCGATTTATCACCAGCTTCCATTACTTGCTGATAATGCTCATAGCCAGTTATTGAGAGCCGTAGTTCGGCCGGAAAAGGCGCTGATTCTAAAGTAGAGCCAGTAGGGATACGAACTGTGGTTTTTCCCTCAGTATCTAACCAGCCTTTATTAATCATAGCTCTTAAATAGAAAGCCAAGTCAGTCCTTGTTAGTCCAAGTAATTTGTCTATTCCGCTGTCAGTAATGAAGTTTTGAGGGGTAATTAATGAACCCATGTACTTCTGAGCCTTGTACAAAGCGATGAATACATCCTCAAGTTTATTATCAAGAGCATTCATGGTCTATTACCAGCAGTATTTATTCTCTTCCAGCAGCTTTCCTGCAATCCGGCGGCGCGCTTCTTTCACGTTGTACGGATCGACTTTCGTGAAGCGGCGCAGGCCCATCAGCATCATGCGCTGCTCGTCGCCTTCCGCGAAGCTGTTGATCGCATCTTTTCCTGACTTCGCGATCTTGTCGGCAGCGTCGTAGATCACCGAGCGCATCATGTCGAGCTGGAGCGCGCAGGCTTCTTCGCCGCGTTTGCCCACGAGCTTTTCAACGCGCAGCTGCAGCGATTCCGCAACGTACAGCTCGATGAGCATGTCGGCGATGTTCATCAGCACTTCCTGCTCTTTCGCGAGCTGCATCATCAGCTTCTGCACCGCAGCGCCCGCTACCATCAGAATCGCTTTTTTAAATCCGGCGATCGCGCGTTTTTCCGCAGCGAACAGCGAATTGTCGGGCGCTCCGAAATCGGGAATCGCCATCAGCTCGCCCGCTACTTTCTGCGCAGGGCCCATCAGGTCGAGCTCGCCTTTCATCGCGCGCTTGAGCAGCATGTCGACCGTCAGCATGCGGTTGATTTCGTTCGTGCCTTCGAAGATGCGGTTGATGCGCGCATCGCGGTACGCACGGTCCATCGGCGCTTCTGCCGAATAACCCATGCCGCCGTAGATCTGCACGCCTTCATCCACGACAAAGTCCAGCACTTCGGATGCGTGTACTTTCAGGATCGCGGCTTCAGCGGCAAATTGCTCGACGCCTTTCAGCTTCGCTTTTTCATGATCCATGCCGCCCGCTGTGAGCGCGTTGATCGAATCGTCGATGTTCTGCATGACACGATAGAGTGCAGACTCGACGCCATACGTGCGTGCAGCCATTTCGCCGAGCTTGTGACGGATCGCGCCGTATTTCGCGATCGGGCGACCGAACTGCTGGCGCTCATTCGCATAATTAGCAGCGATCGAGATGACGCGCTTCGATGCACCGAGCGTGGCGCCGCCGAGCTTCAGTCGACCGATGTTGAGAATGTTGACGGCGATCTTGAAACCGTTCTGGCGTTCGGAAAGCAAATTCTCTACCGGCACTTTGCAGTCGTTGAAGAACACCTGGCGCGTGGAGCTGCCTTTGATGCCCATCTTGTGCTCTTCGGGATTCAGCGTGATGCCGCCGAAAGCTTTCTCTACGATGAACGCGCTGAGGTTTTCATCGTTGTCGATTTTCGCGAACACGATGAAAATATCTGCGAAACCGCCGTTCGTGATCCACATCTTCTGCCCGTTGATCACGTAATGTTTTCCGTCGGAAGAGAGCACCGCATGCGTCTTCCCGGAATTCGCATCCGATCCGGAACCCGGCTCCGTCAGACAGTAACAGGCTTTCCATTCGCCGCTGACGAGCTTCGGTAAATATTTTTTCTTCTGATCGGCGTTGCCGTAATACAGGATCGGCAGTGTTCCGATACCCGTGTGCGCCGAGATGGAAACGGCGAACGAATGGCCCGAGCCGATCGCTTCGGTGGTGAGCATCGACGTTTTCATGTCTTTGCCGAAACCGCCGTATTCTTCCGGCACGGAAATGCCGAGCAGTCCCAGCTGCGCCGCTTTTTCGAGGAGCGAAGGCATCAGCCCTTCTTCCTGCTGGTCGATGCGGTCGAGGTTCGGGAACACTTCCTGCTCGAGAAAATCGTGGCAGGATTGCGCCATCATCAACGCTTCTTCGTCCCATTCTTCCGGGATGAAAATGTCGGCGGCTTTCGTTTCGCGGATGAGGAATTCTCCTCCTTTGATTGCGGTGCTCATAATGAATGATGTTTATAGTAGAGACTCAGGTTCGTTGATTAAAGCATTTCAAAAATTCCGGCTGCGCCTTGTCCCGTGCCTACGCACATGGTGACCATGCCGAATTTCTTTTTGCGTTCCCGCAGCTCGTCGAAGATCTGCACCGTGAGCTTTGCGCCGGAGCAGCCGAGCGGGTGTCCCATTGAGATCGCGCCGCCGTTGACGTTGAGTACGTCGGGATTGATGCCGAGCTCGCGCGCAACGGCGATCGACTGCGAGGCAAACGCTTCGTTCAGCTCGATGAGGTCGATGTCGGCGAGCTTCATGCCGGCTTTCTGCAGCGCGGCAGGAATCGCTTTCACCGGACCCATGCCCATGATGCGCGGCGGAACACCGGCCACTGCATGGCTCACGAGGCGCGCGATGGGTTTTACGTTCAGCTCTTTCAGCATGCGCTCGCTCACGACGATGACGAATGCCGCGCCGTCGGAAGTCTGCGAAGAGTTGCCCGCAGTAACGGAACCGTCGGCCGCAAAAACCGGCTTCAGCTTTGCGAGCGCTTCGAGCGATGTATCTGCGCGCGGACCTTCATCCGTATCGACGATGTATTCGCGCGTTTTGCGTTTTTCGTTTTCGAGATAAACTTCTTTCACCGTCACCGGCGCAATGCCGTTCTTGAATTTGCCGCCCTTGATCGCAGCAATCGCTTTCTGGTGTGAAGCAAACGCAAACGCGTCCTGGTCTTCACGCGAGACGTTGAATTCACGCGCCACCGCTTCTGCCGTGAGGCCCATGCCCCAATACCAATCGGGATGCTTAGCCGCGATCTCGTCGTTCGGCGTGACGCGCCAGCCGCCCATCGGGATCAGGCTCATCGATTCGACGCCGCCTGCGATGATGCAATCCGCAAGTCCTGCATGAATTTTTGCAGAAGCGATCGCGATCGTCTCGAGGCCCGATGCGCAATAACGATTGATCGTCATGCCCGGCACTTTGTCGGTGTCCAGCGCCAGCAGCGAGATCAAACGTCCGACGTTCAATCCCTGTTCCGCCTCCGGCATCGCGTTACCGACCATCACGTCGTCGATGCGTTCCTTGTCGAGGTTCGGCACCTGCGCGACGACCTGTCGGATGACTTGCGCAGCGAGATCATCTGGACGAAGAAAACGAAATGCGCCGCGCGATGCTTTACCGACAGCGGAGCGAAGACCTGCAATGATGTATGCGTTCATTCTGATGCAATATTTGAAGTTGAATGCGATTGTTGTGCCTTGATGTGAATGGTATTGAGTATTAGGTATTGGGTATTGAGAATTAGGTAATGAGAATGGGTTAGAGGGATTTTTGGAGATTGTAGGTCATTTTCTGCAGTTCGTCCAGCGTCGAAAGCAAGGGTTTGCAGGTTTGCTCATCAATAAGATTTAAGCGGTTGGCAACAATTACCTGCGTCATCAGTTCGTAAGAAGATCCGTTGGAGATTCCAAGAAATTGTTTGAATTCTCCGGGCGTATTTCGTCCTGCTCCTTCTGCAATGTTGGATGCAATGGAGACAGCTGATCTTCGCATCTGGGAAGTCAATCCAAATTTTTCTTCGGACGGAAATTCTGAGGTTGCTTTATAAACGTCAACGGTAAGATCAATAGATCGTTGCCAAACTTTCAATTCTTTTACTTGATGCATAACTTCTGTTTTTAAATGTTGTTTAGTCTCAATACCCAAATCTCAATACTCAATACCCGTTCTTAATAGCACATTAGTTTCTCAATACTTTACCACCTGTTAATATAGATTGCATTCGCTCAAGCGTCTTCCGTTCTCCGCAGAGCGAGAGGAACGCTTCCCGTTCGAGGTCGAGCAAATACTGTTCGCTGACGAGCGTCGGTTGGGAGAGATCGCCGCCGCACAAAACCCACGCGAGTTTTCTCGAGATGAGGTCGTCGTGCTCGGAGATGTAATGGCCGCTGAGCATGGAGTTCGCACCGACATACGCGAGACCGAGCGCTTGTTTGCCGAGCACGCGGATGTCTTTGCGCGGAACGGGTTTCGTGTAACCTTCGTCTGCGAGACGGGCCGCTTCCATTTTTGCTTCGGCGAGCAGACGGTTGCGGGAAACGACGACACGATCGGTGCCTTTGCGGAGATAACCGAGATCGTAGGCTTCGTATGCCGACGTTGAAACTTTCGCCTGGCCGATCGTGAGGAAGCGGTTGCGGAACAAGTTCAGCTCGACGTCGCCTTCGTGAATTTCATCGGAGAGACGCGCTGCGAATTCTTTCGTGCCGCCGCCGCCGGGAATCACACCCACGCCGAATTCGACGAGGCCCATGTAGGTTTCCGCATGCGCAACGACAGCGTCGGCATGCAAACAGATTTCCGTTCCGCCGCCGAGCGTCATGTTGTGCGGCGCTGCAACTACAGGAATTGAAGAGTAGCGCACGCGGCTGGTCGTTGACTGGAAAGCGCGGACGGCAAAATCAAGCTCGTCCCATTCCTGTTCGACGGCAAACATGAACACCATGCCGAGGTTCGCACCTGCAGAAAAGTTCGCGCCTTCGTTCGAGATGACGAGCCCGCGGAAATCTTTCTCCGCAATGTCGATCGCGGTATTGATGCCCTGCAGCACTTCGCCGCCGAGCGTGTTCATCTTCGTGTGGAACTCGAGGTTCAGGATGCCGTCGCCGATGTCGGTGAGCGTCGTGCCTGAATTTTTCCAGACGGTTTTCGATTCGCGCACGGAATCGAGCAGGATGAACGCTTCGGTGCCCGGGATCGTCTTGTAGGATTTCGAGGGAATATCGTAGCAAAGACGTTTTCCGTTTTCGTTCTTGTAAAACGATTTCGCGCCGGACGCGAGCATATCGTAAATCCATTGCGCCGGTTTTACGCCCGAGGTTTCCATCACTTTCACGGTTTCTGCAACACCGAGCGCATCCCATGCTTCGAATGGCCCGAGCTCCCAGCCGAAACCTGCGTTCATCGCCTGGTCGATCTTGTAGATCTCGTCGGAAATTTCCGGGATGCGGTTGGAAACGTAAGCGAATAAACCGAAGAACGAGCTGCGGTAGAATTCACCGGCTTTGTCTTTTCCGGCCAGCAGCACTTTCATCCGGTCGCGGAGATTGTCGATCGGCTTCGTTTGTTCGAGCGTGGCGAATTTCACTTTCGCCTGCGGACGATATTCGAGTGTCTTCAGGTCGAGCGCGAGAATTTCACTTTTGCCGTTGGCGCCTTTGACTTTCTTGTAAAAGCCCTGGCCGGTTTTATCGCCGAACCATTTGTTCTCCGCCATCTTCTTCACGTAATCCGGCAGCTGGAACAACGGACGCGCTTCATCGTTCGGACAATTTTCCGCGAGACCGTTGGCCACATGCACAAGCGTATCGAGACCGACCACGTCGCAGGTGCGGAACGTAGCTGATTTCGGACGGCCGAGCACAGGCCCTGTGAGCTTGTCGACTTCTTCAACAGTGAGCTGCATTTTCTCCACGAGATGGAACAGCGCCATGATGCCGTACACGCCGATGCGGTTCGCAATGAAAGCGGGCGTGTCTTTGCAGAGCACGGTCGTTTTGCCGAGATGCAATTCGCCGTAGTTCATCAGGAAGTCGATCACTTCCGGTGAGGTTTCCGGCCCGGGAATAATTTCCAGCAGTCGCAGGTAACGCGGCGGGTTGAAGAAGTGCGTGCCGCAGAAATTCTTTTTGAAATCATCCGAACGGCCCTGCGTGAGCAGGTGCACGGGAATACCGGAAGTGTTCGTCGTGATGAGCGTTCCGGGCTTGCGGAATTGCTCCACGTTCGTGAACACCTGCTGCTTGATGTCGAGACGCTCCACGACCGCTTCGATTACCCAGTCGCAGGAAGCGATGTCTTTCAGGTTGTCTTCGAAGTTGCCGGTGGTGATGCGCGAGACGAAGCTTTTCTGGTAAATAGGAGAGGGGTTGCTTTTCAGCACACCCTGCAGCGCGTCGTTCACGATCCGGTTGCGGACGGGCGGGTCCTGCAATGTTTTCCCCTTTTGTTGTTCGGTCGGCGTGAGTTCGCGCGGCACGATGTCGAGCAGCAATACTTCATGGCCGGTATTGGCGAAGTGACAGGCGATGCGGGAGCCCATCACGCCCGAACCGAGCACGGCGACTTTTCGGATGATCCTTTTCATAATGTGCGTTTGCTGTTGCTGTTTGATCCGGCGATGGCGTTGATCTTTTCGATGACCTCGTTAAAGACTTTCAGCTTCGCCTGGCCGATATTTTTTTCGATCGTTTCGTTGAAGGCTTTGACGGCTTTTTTTGAAATGTCGCGTTTGACTTTTCCTTTCGCGGTGAGCTGTATCATCACTTTCCGCGCGTCGGATTTGTCTTTTTTGCGGAGGATAAGTCCTTTCTCTTCCATCTGGTTGAGCGTGCGTGTCAGGCTGGTCGGTTCCATGCCGATCGCGGGGCCGATGCTCGTGGAGGGAACGCCGTTGCGGTCGTTGATCTGGAGCAGGATGAAGCCGACTGTAGTAGTAAGGTCGTGCTGCACCGCTTCATTATTGTACATCCGCGAGATGGCGTGCCAGGACTGCTTTATGCGGGAGCAATAGGTGTCTTTTTTCGTAGGCATAACAGTAAGTACGACCAAAGTAATAAAAAAGTATTATGCATGCATATAAATTGACGAAAATCATAAACGTTCAAAGTTTAAAGTTCAAGGTTCAAAGTTCAGGGTTCGTATTATATTAAAACGTTGAACCTTGAACCCGGAACCTTGAACTTTTCCCCATAAGGCAGATATTTCCCGGTTTTTTTGGACTTTCTCCGCAAAATCGATCAGGCAGTACAACGGCTGCGTATACCCGTTATCTTTGTCCTGAGAAATGCGCATCCTCGCCGGCATCTGCCTGTTGATCGCTTTACTGGCGCAAACGTTCAGCAAAACGATCATCTTTTTCGCCTTCAAGACGAACCAGGATTTCATTGCGCAAAACCTCTGCGAGAACCGCCTGAATCCCGGCATGCACTGTAACGGGAAATGCCATCTCCGCAAGCAGCTCCAGAAAGACGAGCAGAAAAATCCCACGCTGCCCTCCGCGCTGAAAACCCTCGACGAAGCCCTTGCCCAATCGGAAGAACCGTCGGCAGCATCCTTCACCGCTTTTTTCTCCGGGCTGCAGGCTTACGCCGATTATCATCCGGCTTTCACTTCCCGCGAACCGGCCGATATTTTTCATCCGCCCTGCTGAATCCTGCTGACGGTGCAGTTGTGAAATAACACTGCGCATTTTCTGAAGTCAAACAGGGAGTTTCCCTTATTTCTTATTTATGATTCACAGAACAGCATTCCTGTTCCGTGTGTCGTTGCTGGCCGCGCTGCTGATCTCCGTGCGTGCTTTCGGCTGTGATCTCTGCGGTTGTTACATCGGCGTGTTGCCGTACGACAACCAAAGCGCGATCGGGCTGATGCATCGTTACCGCATCTTCAGCGGCTACAGCACCGTCAACGGAACGATTTTTCCCCCGGGCGCCTATCGCGTTTCACCGGCGATGTCGGCGTTGCACGGGACGGGAACCACGACACCTTCTTCGAAGGATTACGAGTCGTATAAAGTCGTTGAGCTCCGCGGGAAATGGTTCGTCCATCCGCGCCTCGAGCTGAATTTGATTTTGCCGTACGTCGACAACCGTTCGGAGTCCGGCACAATGCGTACAAGAGCGAGCGGCATCGGCGACATGACGTTGCTGGCGGGTTATCACCTGGTGAAAAAGCTCGGTGATGAAGGTTTCCGTCATCGTTTGGTGATCGGCGCAGGCGTCAAGCTGCCGACCGGTAACGCGTCCGTAACGGATGACGACGGCGAGCGCCTCGACTTTATGCAGCAAACAGGCACGGGCAGTACCGACGGCATCGTTTATCTCGCTTACACAGGCGGCGGGCGGCAGCTGCGTTGGGGCGCTACTTCATCCGTAAAGTTCAGCGGCACGAATCGCTACGGCGAACAGATCACGCCGGCCACCAACACGACGATGAGCGGCGGTTACCTGCTCACGTTGCACCGCTGGAATTTTTTACCGCAGGTGCAGCTGTACCAGGAATTCATGCAGGGCGTGCGTAATGGAGCAGGATTGCTTCCCGGCACCGGCATGAACTGCCTGCTCGGCGGACCGGCGCTTTCCGTTTTCCGCGGACAATTTACCATTGATGCAGGATTGCAGCTGCGGCTGTACGATCACACGCAGGATGACAACCTGCTCAACAAAGCCCGGATGTTCTTCGGCGTCAGCTGGAGCTTCAACCAGGATAAGTTTCTCCTTCATTCAAAAAACCACTAACTTTAAAACAATAACCTGATCCATGAAAAAAGCATTCCTCTCCATTGCGGCTTTCGCACTTTCGATGGCGTTTCTCTCTTCCTGCAAAAAAGCAGGCACCGACGGCGATGCAACGCTGGTCGTATTTGCCAAGCATCACGGCGTGACGATCCCGAACCATGCCGGTTACCCGGATAGCGTTTACGTGAAATTCAACACGCAGGAATTGCCGTCGAACCCGACGCAGAATTACGATGCGGTGTTCGTCGGCGAAGCGGGCGAAGATCATATCCACTGCGAAAACCTGCACACCGGCAAATATTACATTTTCGTGACCGGCTGGGA
>CAMLEF010000114.1 GCA_946478675.1 uncultured Flavobacteriales bacterium
CTCGACGAATACCGTCAGTACATCGAGAAAGACGGAGCGCTCGAACGCCGTTTCCAGAAAGTGATTGTTGAGCCGACTTCCGTCGATGAAACGATCCAGATCCTGAACAACATCAAGGCGAAATACGAAGATCACCACAACGTCAACTATACCGAAGACGCGATCAAGGCCTGCGTTACGCTGACCTCGCGCTACATCACCGACCGTCATCTCCCGGACAAGGCGATCGACGCGCTGGATGAAGCCGGCTCACGCGTGCACATCACCAACATCAAGGTTCCGAAGAAGATCCTCGAAGTGGAAGCCGAGATCGAAAAGGTGAAAGAAGAAAAGAACCAGGTCGTTCGCAGCCAGCGTTACGAAGAAGCGGCACGTCTCCGCGATCGTGAGCGCCAGCTGCAGGAACAGCTCGAAGCGGCGAAAAAAGCCTGGGAAGAAGAATCCCGCACGCACCGCGAAACGGTGAACGAGGAGAATGTCGCGGAAGTCGTTTCGATGATGACCGGCATTCCCGTGCAGCGTGTTTCGCAGAATGAAAGCGCGAAACTGGCCATCATGTACGATCAGCTGAAAGGCAAAGTCATCGGCCAGGACGAAGCGATCAAGAAAGTCGTGAAAGCGATCCAGCGTAACCGCGCCGGCCTGAAAGATCCGAACAAGCCGATCGGCACGTTCGTGTTCCTCGGACCTACCGGTGTCGGTAAAACGCAGCTGGCGAAGATCCTCGCGAAATACCTCTTCGACAACGAAGATTCGCTGATCCGCATCGACATGAGCGAATACATGGAGAAATTCGCGGTCTCCCGCCTCGTGGGCGCGCCTCCAGGATACGTCGGCTACGAAGAAGGTGGCCAGCTCACGGAGAAAGTTCGCCGCAAGCCGTATTCGGTCGTTCTCCTCGACGAGATCGAAAAAGCGCACCCGGACGTTTTCAACCTGCTTTTGCAAGTTCTTGACGACGGTCAGCTCACCGACAGCCTCGGTCGCAAAGTGGACTTCAAGAACACGATCGTGATCATGACGTCGAACATCGGCTCCCGCCAGCTGAAAGATTTCGGTACGGGCGTCGGTTTCACCACCGGTGCGAAGAAAGAGAACGAGAGCGAACACGCGAAAGGCGTTATCGAACATGCGCTGAAGAAAGCGTTCGCTCCTGAATTCCTGAACCGTATCGACGACGTAGTGATGTTCAACTCGCTGACCCGCGAAGACATCCACAAGATCATCGACATCGAGCTCGAGAAACTCTACAGCCGCATCAGCCAGATGGGTTACTCCGTCGAGCTCTCCGATAAAGCGAAGGATTTCATCGTGGAAAAAGGCTTCGACGCCAACTACGGTGCGCGCCCGCTGAAACGTGCGATCCAGAAGTACATCGAAGATCCGCTGGCCGAAGAGATCATCAAAACCGGCATCGCAGAAGGTGATGTCGTGAGCATCGGTCTCGACGAAGAAAAGCAGGAGATCACGATCTCTGCCGGAAAGCCGAAAACGAAAAAGGATAAAAAGTCCGACAAGAAAGAAGAGTAATGAAGCAGTCCTTCGGACACTTCACTATCTTACCAGATAAATCCCCGGAAGCGATTCCGGGGATTTTTTGTTGTCGTAATTTCGGCGCATGCTACGTTCCGCTTTCGTTTCCGACATTCCTGAATTGACAATCATCCGCAACAGTGTAAAAGAAAATGCGCTGAATAATCCTGCATTAGTGACGCAGGCGGATTACGTAAAATTTCTCACGACAGAAGGCCGCGGCTGGCTGACGGAAAAGGACGGCGTGATTACCGGCTTTTCCATTCTTGATACGGCGCGGAATAATGTGTGGGCGCTGTTCGTGCGGCCGGGCGAAGAAGGAAAAGGTTATGGTAAACTGCTGCTGGACGAGCTGGTGAATTTTCACTTTCAGACGAGCAGCGAGCCGCTCTGGCTGACGACAGGACCGGGCACGCGTGCGGAAAGCGTTTATCATGCGGCGGGATGGAAAGATGAAGGAATCGTGAATGGAGAAGTGAAATTTATCCTGCAGAAGAAGTAATTGCGCTCCGTTTTTACAGCTACAAACACATGAACGACGTACAGCGGCTTTATGAAAGCGCGAAACAACAGCTCGCGCAAATCGAGGACTACGAAGTCGCCGAATGCTGGCAAATGCTGCTGCACGCCCTTGAGACGATCCGTGAAGGTTACGGCAATACCGGAGGGCGCGTTACGGTTTCCGATTTACAACGCTTGTGCGCGATGATCAAAGCCGGGATCGAATGGTCGCCGGAAGGAATTGGTGAAGATCTGCTGTACATGACGCTGCTTCCCGGGAATCGACTCGAAGTACAGCTTGTCACCAGTAAAGAAACCTGTGACGCACGCCTGATGCTGACGGAACTGGAGCAGCTGAAAAATGTTGTCGCGACGATGAGCTGATGCTTGCTCTTCAGGGCGTGCTCCAATGAAATCCATGTCGCCAGCCTGTCCATACCAGTCGGCGCCGGGCCTTCTTCACTTTCGCCGGCGGGATAAAACGTGTTTTAGAAAAATCAAGCACGCTGTTCAGCGACAGCAAATACGCCACTTTCGCGCTGTCCGTGGTCATGCGGATTGTTTTCCGGGAAACCTTTTGTTCGTTCCCCATCGAATGAATTTCGATTTTTCCCGGGGGCAGGTACTTTCTTAATCCCTGTTTTAGTTTTTCAATACGTGCGTTGGTCAGCTGTTCCGTTTCTGCACTGTCGCGCCAGATCACGAGGCTGTTATAATCTTCTTTGAAATGCAGCGCGATGTATTTGAAGCAGGAGTCGACGGTATAAGGCATCGTAGCATAGTCGGTTGTATTATGCACGAAATAAATGCTCGGGAAAGTCATTTTCAATTCGTTTCCGATCAGCCGGTCGATTTCGGGTTGCTGTGCTTCCAGTCCTCGTGAGATAAGAAGAAACGCAAGAACAAGTTTGAGGATTGCACGCATGCTGTTCATTCCGTTTAGCATTGAACCCGATTCACTAAAATAAAAAATGCTCATTAAAAAGAGCCGTGTCCAGGCTTGTCTTTTATTTGCCCTTAAACGCTACTACTTCCCTTCTCCAAAAAGCATTCATATCTTCTTTTTTAATTCCAAACAAGCTGCACATCGTCTCCACCAATTTTTCATTGTCATTGGGTGTTTCCAATAGTTTCTTGACTAAGGTTATTCCGCCTTTATCATAAGCTGCCTTACAAAAAATCGCACCTGTTGTGTAGTACGCAGCATATTGCCAACCCCATTGTTGGTTGAGCACGTCAGTAAAAGTAACAGAGTCGTTTGCATCCACTTCTTTTGCCAGGATAGTGGCTCTTTCGTCAAAGGTTTTTCCCATTGCACCGCCTTTCCAGGTGGCAAAGCCTTCTTCGATCAACCCGTGCCTGTCGAATTCAGGAACAATCATGTGGATGAATTCGTGAGGATAGAACTCCGAGCCCATGCCGCTAAGAAGTATCCTGTTATCTCTCATTCCCGTTCCTGTCGTATAACCCGCAGCATAGAAGTCGAAGTTGAGTAATCTTCCTAATTCGTCCCCGCTGTCAGTGATATAAAAGTCGAAGGGTTTCCAGTCGGGGAATTGGAATTCTTTTGTGATCTGATCACAGAACAGGTTGGCTTTTTTGGCCAGGTCTTCATTGAAGACGTGCTGCGGCGGATAAATGAAAGTTATTTTTCCTACTGTTTTTTTATTCCATTTTTCGGTGATGACCGAAAGCGCATTTTTGAGCTTCCACCCGTTATTTTCCTTAACGGCATAGAGTTTTGTAATGCACCAGGGATTAGACGTCTTTGACTCTCCCTGGAGCCCGTCTGCTGAAAAAATCGTCCGGATGCAGTAGTTCTCTCCTTCCTTTTCTATAGACAGGATCGTCGGCTTGAAGCTTTCCAGCAATTGAGAGGAGGGAAATTGATATAAGTACGCTCTTGAAAGGTCAAAGTCTTTGAATTTTGATTTTTCCGCATGGTTCCAATAGGGATTGTCGTAAATGCTGTCGGGCCGGGAATTCAAATAACGGATCCAAAGCGATGCAACTTCTTTTACTTCTTTGTTGGTTGTATCTACCCTGAAATGAATGGTAACGTCAACTTTAGTCTGCTGCCCGACCAGTTGATTTGAAAAGGAAGTGATAAGGAATAAACAGATCAATGCAACGGCATTTTTCACGTCTGTCGTTTTGAAAGTCATTAACAGCTGAGAGATGATTGGTACTCCCAATGTACCATTACGGCAGGATACCGGCTTGTAAAATATTGCTAAAACAAAAAAGGAATACTCAAGCTGAGAGTACCTTTTCATTAAGTAGAGGCGCATCTGTGGTGAAAGTGATGCGCAAATTCAACAAAAACTTTCTTCCGGATTATTGGCAAACAAGCAGGAGTTATTTTAATGAAACTTCTGGGGTGATAGCGGTATTATTTTGCGCGCATTCCTCTTTGCTCTCATTTATAATAGTCATTCCCGCCAGACTCATATGACCAAATTGCCGGAGCGTATTCCCCAGCATCAGCTTCACCGCTTTTTTTCCTGCAGTAGTTTTAAGATACATTTCCCGTTTTCGGGCATCGGCCTCAAACAGGTAGAATTCGCAGAACACCAATTTTAAAGGCCTCCGCCAGGATGTGCTTTTGGTTTTCCCGTCGTTGTGTTCCTGGAGTCTTCGCTCAATATTGGTCGTGTAACCGGTATAAAGAAGATGATCTTTTTCACTGAAAAGGATGTAAACGCAGAAAGGTAAAGGCATCATTGATATATAAGCTAGTATTGACAGAGTAAGTCCTGTAGTAGACCTCCTATTGTCGGTCACTACAGGACGATAAAGCGACAAGGCTGAAGTAAATTTCTCTTTTTACAGAGACATTTACTTCAGCCTTGTCTGCTTTATCGTAGCGAGGGGGAGGGTCGAACTCCCGACCTCAGCATTATGAGTGCTGCGCTCTAGCCAACTGAGCTACCTCGCCAAAAATCGAGCGCAAATATAGCATTTTACCTTACGTTCCACCGCCTCAAAAATTTTTCTGCAGCATTTCCCCGCTAATTCCCGCGAAATCAACGGCCAACCTTTTCCTGCGACTTGCGTCTTTCCTTAAATTTACATCGCGCCCATGAAAAAACTTCTCCTTTCCCTCCTGCTCTTCCCCGCGTTCCTGTCTGCCCAGGAAGCCGCCCCGCCGGTGCCCAAAACGCCGAAGCATGAAGTCGGACTCAGCCTGTTTTCGATGACCGATGCGCGCGGTTTCGGCAAGAACAATTCCTTCAGCGCGGATTACCGTTTTTCGCCGGAGTTCTATTATAACCGCATTTTCGGCAAAACCTCGCTGCGCACGTCGATCGGTTACCACCAGCAGGTGCTTTTCATCGAGCCGTCGCCGGAGATCATCTGGGAATATTATTACAAGGAAGCCGGCATTCGTCGCACGGTTCAGCTGTCGGGCGGGTTCGAGCGCAGCCTTAGCGGCGGAAAGCTGCAGCCGTTCGTGTTTGAAGACCTGATGCTGGGTTACACGGACCATCGCGGCGTGCGCACGTATTGGGGCTGTTTCCTCAGCGAAGAAAACCAGCCGTTCGTGGAGCATACGCTGACGGGCGGATTGCTGGGCGGCGCGGGCGTGAAATATGCGGTGAACGAACATCTCGGCGTCCGTCTCGAGACGAGCATGCAGATGGATTTTTCGGTGTCGGATTATTCCAACAAGAAGATCTACTGGAAATCCCCTGACGCGCATTTTGCCTTCAACCCGGTGTCGCGCATTGCGGTTTCGTGGCGGATTTGTTCGCGATAATTCCCGCAGGCCGGGAAAATTATTGGCGGGCAATAGTATATTTGGAAACGGAATATGTTGAAACGCCTTCCCGTCCTCTTTCTTTTCTGTTTTGCTTGTGCGGTTCAGCTCTCTGCCCAGACGGCCGATCTTCCTTTCCGCATGAGCATCCGTGCTTCGGGAACGGTTCCGCATCCGCTCAGCAATAAAGCCTTCCGCCGCAGCTTCACCGGCATTTACGACGTGAGCGCCAGCGTCAATTTCCAGGTCATCAAAG
The DNA here is from genome assembly GCA_946478675.1 of uncultured Flavobacteriales bacterium. The sequence continues at coordinate 6,051 of CAMLEF010000114.1, forward strand.
GATTTGTCGCGGGGCTTGCGTACGAACACAACCTCTGGAAAACGCCCGACAATAAAATCCCGGGGCTCAACACCTATTCGCAAAGCCATAACGGCGGCATCCGCGTGGGCTATGATCGCGCCATCGGGGAAACGGCGGTCGCTTATTTCGGTGTGTCGGCGCTCACCGGCAGGGTGAATTATTACGGCATTTCCTACCGGCCCGATTCGACGCACGTGCCGCTGCAGACGAAATTCACGTACCGTTCCATCGTGCCCGATCTCGGCGTTTTCTTCTATACGGAAGGCAACTTCGCGATCGGCGTGCATGCGTCGGTGGTGTTCACCGATTTCCAATTCAATCCCGATCAACTGTACCTCGACCAGCACAAAGCCTATATCGCGAGCGACTATAACGGAAAAGTATCGCATCTCAACGTGGGCTTCTGTGTCGTGTACAGTTTCTGGAACCCGAAGAAATCGACGAACTAACCTCTGCCATGCGCAACCGACTGCTGTTTTTCCTGCTGCTGCTCGCCCCGGGATTTCTCGCGGCGCAAAACGACAGCGTTCCCGTTTCTCCGAAAGCAAAAAAATTCTGCATTAGCCTGCAGGGCGGTCCGCCGGTGCGCATTCTTGCGACGGATTTCGTAGATGAAGACGCGCCGGGTTATCTTCCGATCGGGCGTTTGCGCCGTTATGCGTATTCCCTCGGCGGCGCGTTGCGTTATTATTACACGCCGTCCATTTCGTTCACCGCCCGTTTTGCGCTCGTCCGCCGCGATTTTTTAGCAAGCGACAGCACCTACGACATCATCGGCGAAAGCAACGACGGCACCGTGCATGCGATGAGCGCTTCTGCGAAATACGTGTACACAGATTACACGATGCGCAACATGTTCGTTGGCCTCGGCGCTTCCTATGAAAAACCAATCGGCCGTTTGAAAGTCAGCACGGGCATGGAGCTGGCGTACGTGCGTTACCTGCAGGTGAAATACAACAACGGCTCGCGCAGCTATTCGATCGTCAGCAACGATTCGCTGGCGAATGCGCACGATTACAACAGCACGCGCGTGAATACGTACTACGACAACGAAACGTTCCCCAACGTCAGCTCGTTCGGTTTGATGATGCACGGCGGTTTCGAGTTCATGTTCTGCCCGCATTTCGGCATGAGCACGACGATTCTCTTCGGCGGTTTTTATTCCTGGGCGAAACACGCGACGTTCACGGAAGTCAACGGCAACAGCTCCGATTTCACCGATTCGAACGGCGTCCACACGCATTCCGGCGCCGAAACGACGAGCAATTCCAAATACTCCCGGACGCAATTCGATTTTTCACCGCCGACCTGCGTGGTAGGGTTGAATTTCTACCTGTAACGGTTGCAGGACAAGATCACCTGTCGGTTTTTTGTTGCCACCGACAGATTATTGATTTAGCTTTGGTTCTCCTGCGACCCCACCCCAATGCCCGATTCCGCATTACGAGCAGCGAAGTTCCAATCCCGGCTGAAACTGTTCGCATTATTATTCTGTTGGTTCATCCTGTTGCTTTCCGGCCTGACCCTCGGCGGCTGGCTGACCGGTAGCATACGCCTTGTGCTCCCGATCGAAGGATTGGCGCCAATGAACCCGCTGACGTCGGTATGTTTCGTGCTGCTGGCCTGTGCGCTGCTGCTATACCGGAAAAACCAGAAAAGCACCGACAGAGTTGCGCAAATCATGGCAGGCATTGCGCTTGTATTAGGATTCCTCCGCGTATTCTTCCTGCTCTCCGGCAACGATCTGAATGCCGATACCTGGATTGCCGGCGATGTGATGCGCGCGGTTCCCAATTCCCGGATGTCGTACAGCGCGTCCATCAATTTTACACTGGCAGGATTTGCCCTGCTTTTCAAGCGCAGCAAATTCTCCGACAATATGCGCCCGGCGCAATACCTCATGGTCATCGTGGGCTTGTGGGGAATTCTTACGCTGCTTGGTTACCTGTATGACGTTTACGGGTTCTATCACCTGCTGTCCGGAACGCCGATGTCATTCCAGGCCGGAACGTTGTTCGTGCTGCTGGCGCTGGCTTTCCTGTTCTCCGACCCGGATGCGGGCATGATGAGAAAATACACCTCGCCTTATTCCGGCAGCCTGGTGGCCCCGAAGCTAATGCCGGCAGCGCTCCTCATCCCTTTCCTGCTCGGCCTCGTGAATCTCATTGCCATACACGCGGACGTCTATTCCCCGGAATACGGATATGCGCTGATGACGCTCGGTGTCATGTGCACCTTCGTTGTCCTCATTTCGATTACCGTAACGCTACTCAACCGGCAGGACCTGTTACGCAAGCAGGCGCAGGAAGAGATTCTCCGGCTCAACGAAACGCTGGAGAAACGGATCCGGGAGCGGACGGAAGAGCTGCAGCAGCGGGACGCGCAGCTCCGGCTTTTCATTGAGAACAGCCCGGCAGCGCTCGCGATGTTCGACAACGAAATGCGGTACCTCGTGGTGAGTAAAAGCTGGCTGAAAGATTACAACATCCAGGAAAAAGATATTATCGGGAAAACGCATTACGAAGTATTTCCGACGCTCCCCGAACGCTGGAAGGAAATCCACCGCCGCTGCCTGAACGGCGCAACCGAAAAAAACAATCTCGATTCATTCATCGCGGAAGACGGCAGCATCGTTTACAACCGCTGGGAAATCCGGCCCTGGCAAAATCCTTCCGGGGCGATCGGCGGCATCATTATGTTCACGCAGGTCATTACCGAAGCGGTGCAGGCGGAACTGAAGTTTAAAGACCTTGTGCGGAATTCAATGGTCGGTGTATTTATTGTGGCAGACCGGAAATTTGACTACGTAAATGCCCGGCTTTGCGAGATTCTCGGGTACGACGCGGAAGAATTTCTCGGGAAGGACGCCACCATGTTCATTCACCCGGAAGACCGGTCGATTCTTGAAGGCAATTGGACGCGTCGTGAAGGCGGAGAGGATTTCAGCGTGCAGTACGAAGCGCGCGGGATAACCAAAAGCGGCCAGGAGATTTGGCTGGATATAGTTTCCAACGCGACGGTGTACAGCGGCAAACGCGGGGTCATCGGCACGGTGAATGACATTACCGCGAAAAAGAAAGCCGAACAGGAACTGCGCCAATCGGAAGCCAACCTGCGCTCCGTGTTCTCGAATACGGAAATTGGTTATTTGCTGCTGGACCGTGAATACAACATTATTGCCTTTAATGAAATTATGGAACGAAAGTACGCGCATGATGCGGGCATTACGCTCGTTCCCGGAGGCAACTTTGTGGAACTGGCCGTCCCGGAAAGGCGGGAAATTCTTCGTGAAATTTATCAGCGTGTAATTACGGAAGGTACGCGACAGGAGTACGACGCAGTTGTTCCCGGAAGGGACGATACTTTTTACAACGTTCTGCAGGTACCGGTAAAAAGCGGCGATCGCGTCATCGGCATCAGCATTTCGGCTTTTGATATTTCGAAGCGAAAGATGCTGGAACAGGAGCGGCTTCGCATCACGAACGACCTGATACAGCGTAACACCGACCTGGAGCAGTTCGCTTACATCGTGTCGCATAACCTCCGCGCCCCGGTAGCGAATATTATCGGGCTGATGAACCTGGTGAAAATGGGTACTGTGGCCGGAACCGAGCTCGAAAAAGTAAATTCCGGCCTCTTCGAATCTGTTCAGCGCCTTGATACGGTTGTAAAAGATCTCAACAGCATCCTGCAGGTGAAACAGGATCTCCGAAAAACGCGCGAAGAAGTAAATTTTGAAAGCCTGGTGCAGGATATCCGCGCAAGCATCGCCAACCTCATCGATCCGGCACAGGTCATTTTCCACTGCGACTTTGCATCGGCGCCTTCCATGCTGACCCTGAAAAGCTATCTCCACAGCATCTTTTACAACCTCATTACCAACAGCATTAAATACAGGAAGTCGACCGAACCGTGCAGGATTTCCATTACCAGCCGGCGCGACGGAAAATATTTGGAGCTGGTGTTCGCCGACAATGGTCTGGGCATCGACCTCAAGCACGCCGGAGCCAATCTTTTCGGACTTTACAAAAAGTTCCACATGGACATCGACGGCAAAGGTATGGGGCTCTTCATGGTAAAAACCCAAACGGAAGTGTTGGGCGGCACCATTTCAGTGGAAAGCGAGGTCGGCAAAGGAACACGTTTCACGATTCGGTTTGAAGCCTGAAACGACTGAAAAACAGACACTTTAATCCACTTTTATGAATGAAAGACCAAGGCGCGTTTGACAGGTTACGCGCTTATTTTTTTTACCACTTGACATTCCCTGTTTTTTTTCTACTTTTCGCCCGATTCAGCAAAACAGCTGAGTGTAGATAGTACCGACGGATGGCTAAGAAATCGCCCCAAAAGGCAAAGCAGAAAGCAGGCAAACCGGCTCCGAAAACCATTGCGAAAGCGGCTAAAAAAGCGGCTCCCGCAACGAAGAAGCCGGTTACGGTGAAGTCTGCGAAGAAGACTGTCGCTTCCAAAGCGAAACCCGCGAAAGCAGTTGTAAAAAAGAACACCCCGGTAGCGAAAGCTGCTCCCAAAATAAAAAAGCCGGCAAAAGTCGCTGCCCCTAAAAAAGAAGCGCCTGTTGCCAAACCTGTTCCCGCAAAACCGGTCAAGCCCGCTCCTAAAGCAGTTGCCCCGGCCAAACCGGTTGCGCCTCCCGCCAAGAGCCAGCCCGCAACGCCGGCCAAATCCACAAAAGCTCCTCCCGTTCCCCCGCCCGCTCCCATCGATACCTCGAAGCTGCCGAAGCTGCCCAAAGGAATTATCGTCAAGCGCGGCAAAGGCAAGCTGGCCCCGGGTGAAAAACGCCTCGTAAAAACGGACGTCATCACGCACCACGTGCTCGAAGACAAACCGTTCGACGCCGATAAAAAGCAGAAGCCCGAACCGAAAGGCAAATTCACGCTTGAATTCGTGATCCGTACACCCGTTTCCTTGCTGTACGATTTTCTCAGCACGCCGAACGGCCTTGCCGAATGGTTCGCCGACGGTGTCGATATGAGAGAGGACGTTTATACGTTCGACTGGGACGGCTCGAAGCAACAGGCGAAGATCGTCAGCGCGAAAGTGGACAGCTACCTCCGCCTGCGCTGGCTCGACAAGCCGGAAAATTATTATTTCGAATTCCGCCTCGACCAGGACGAGCTCACGAATGAAGTGTCGCTCATCGTTACGGATTTCGGCGACAACGAGCAGGACATCGAAGCCAGCCGTCGTCTCTGGGAATCGCAGATCCAGCGGCTCATCAAAGCGCTCGGCACGTATTAGCCGGGAGTTACATAGTTCGGAGTTTTGAGTCCGGAGTTCGGAGTGATCAGAATTAAGGGGGCGGTTTCGCTCCTTTTTTTTGCTAAAACTCCGAGCTCCAAACACCCGACTCCCAACTCCGTTCAGTATTTTTACCGCGTGCCGATCTTTCCTGCTCTCGTAAAACGTTCCCGCCTTTTTCTTCTGCCGCAGCTGTTGCTGGTCGCTTTTACCGGCGTGCTCCTGCTGGCTTTCGACAAGGAGCAGATCCACCTGGCGATCAACCGGCATTACAATTCGTTCTGGGATGCCGTGATGCCGTGGTTCACGTGGCTGGGCGACGGCTGGACGATTACCGTGATGTGCCTGCTGCTGCTGGCGTGGAAGCGGCGCTTCGGATTATTTACGGGAATTGCCTGCCTGCTCGCGTCGGGCGTTACGCAGGTGCTGAAGCATACCGTGTATTACGGCGAACCGCGCCCGGCCTGGCTGTTCGGAAGAGATCACATCCAGCTGCGGTTCGTGCCCGGCGTGGAGAATTTTCTTTATGATTCTTTTCCTTCGGGACACACGACGGTTGCCTTCGCCTTTTTCTTCAGCCTTTCTCTCGCGACGAAAAACGAAGGGTTGAAGCTGCTTTGCTTTTGCCTTGCTGCCGCGATCGGCTTTTCACGCATCTATCTCTCGCAACATTTTCTCGGCGACGTCTTCGCAGGATCGATCATCGGGACCGGCGGTTCGCTGCTGGTCTTCTGGCTCGCGCTGCGCAACAACTGG
>CAMLEF010000115.1 GCA_946478675.1 uncultured Flavobacteriales bacterium
CCGTGGTTTTTCACCGGCATACGCGTGCAAACGTTTCCGACCGATCGTCTCAAACTGGAATACTGGGTCATCAACGGATGGCAGACGTACGCCATGTTCAATGAAGTGCCCGGTTTCGGCATGCAGGCGCAATGGCGGCCGCAGGAATGGATCTCCGTGCTCGGCAGCGCATACGTCGGATGGGATACGCCCAACACGCCTTCACGCACGCGTTTCCATAGCGACAACAGCGTTGTTGTGCGTTACTTCAACCATCCCGGGAATTTCCTTTCGAAAGGCGCGTTCTCGCTCACCGGCGATATCGGTTTTGAAAGCGGGGGAGGCGTAGTGCCATTCGGCGGCGACAGCAGTACGCCTTCACAGAACTTTATCAGCGGCATGGTTTATCACCGGTTATGGCTCGGGAAGAAAGAGCATTTCGGCTGGACGATCGGCGGAGGTTTCATTCACAATCCCGGGCGTTACCTCGCGCTGCTGCCCACCGGCGCGGGTGTGCTCACGCAAAATCCCGGCGATGCATTCGACGGCTGGGACGCGTCCACTTGTGTACAGTACATGCCGAATGAGCACATCACCTGCGGGATCGAATTCGTAACGCGTCACACGAGCGTACCGTATTTTTCCGGTCGCGGCGGACTCACTTCACCCAATGGCTGGAACGCGCCGATCGGCAATCCGAATGGTTTTGTGGCGGACCTTGTCAAAGACGAAAACAGGTTGATTCTCTCGATGATCTTCCGTTTCTGAAGTTGCGATTCGTATATTCGTAATCATCGAAATCCGCAACACACCATGAAAAAACTCACTCTCCTTGCTGCCGGCGTGCTGCTGGCGCTGATCGGTTTCATCGCTGTACTTTATTTTCTCCCCGGCTCCAACTGCTGCGGGCACGAACAACGCTGCGAAAAAGAATGGAAAGACGGCGACGGCTGCATGCACAAAGAAATGCGCGACGGCGAAGGCATGCAATGTCCGCACGGTGAAATGCACGGCGGTTGCGGCGACATGAAAATGGAAGGCGGCTGTGACGACATGAAAATGCACGGTGGTTGCGGCGACATGAAAATGGAAGGCGGCTGCTCACACGGTCAAATGGAAATGCACGGCGGCTGCGGCGGCGATATGAAGATGAACGGCGATAGCGGCTGCTCCATGAAGATGCCGATGATGGGTTGCGGCGGCATGCACGGCTGTTGCTGCTGCTGCATGATGATGATGCACGGCGGCATGGATCATTGCATGATAAACGACAGCATGAAGATGGACACTGCGCGCATGAAGATGAAAGTGCGCGGGAAGATTTAAGTGATGCGCTTCGCAATTTTGATCCTGCTCGTATTCGCTTCTTGTGGAAACAATTCGCAGGAAGACGATCGGAGCAAATATCTTGCAAGGGCCAGCAGCACGTTTACCCAGCAGGCGATTTCCTTTCGGATAGTTGAGGATGCAACTTCTTTGCTTGAAAGAAGAATTGATAGTCTGCATGCCAACAATAAGCTTGCTGATTCTCTTTTCCAGGTCTCCCAATCTTTTCGTGAGGAATTTACCGTGCTGATGGCGCAGCTAAGCGAGGTAAGGAGCAAAATTGTTTCGAACTGTGAACACGTGAGCGAAACCGAAGCGGATACCTTAAGTCTTCGTTATTTTCAATTTCCCCGCGATATCGTGAATCCTGAAAAAGTTATGTTAGGCAACGACATGCGGGATGTGTCAGGCTTTGAGGCGCACAAGTTGCATAGGGAACTTGTTGTGCTGCATGACAAAACCAAAGTGCTGGATCCGGGTAACAGGAACGCAACGCTCAACGAGCTTATTCCTAAAGAACTTTACGACGAAAAAATGGATAAGATGATCAGTTGGGAGTGGTATAACTTCTATCACAAGGACGAAGTAGCCGTTTTATTCCAGCTGAAGCAGATCGGGCTGACTGCGCTCGCCGCACGCAACGCGGTAGATGTGATGGTTCTTTCGAAAGCCCAATAACGATCTGGCCTGCGTAAAATCTGTTTTCTTTTCGTGTGGTTGGGAGCAGAAGCGGTTGTGCTTTTTACATACAGTTGTCGCGCTATTCCTGCCCGACTGCGCCATTCAGGCGGGCGCTGCAAGTCCTCGGGTGCAGCAGAACGAAGCGCCTGCTCCGCATCTGCTTTGTTCGCTTCACCCTCCGGGCTTTTCGCTGCTATCACGGCTGTGCAGAAACTTCTGTTCTTTCTTCTGTAAGGAGCCAATGAAACAGAAGTAGATGTTTTTCTCAAGATCTGCTCTGCTTCGATCATCAAAGGCTCCTTCGATTAATGCTCCATTCACAATTCCTTTGTACACTCCATTATTCAGGAGGCTATCATCATACCGCGATGTCAGCATGAAAAGTGCTGCTTGCCTATCATCAAATTTTACACTGACATCCGCATGAAATATCAGGCAGGAGGGAGAGAGAATTTTAATGATTTCTCCCTGAATAATATTTCGCCCTTCTGGATTTTTAAAATCCCAGGGTTCGCTAATCATTATGAGATATTTTGAATTCACAAGCAGTACAGAAATGAGACTGTATATTAAACAAAAACGCCGCTCCCAATCGAAGCGGCGTTTTTTATTGCAAAGTCTTACGCTTACAGCATGCGCAGCGCATTCGACAGGCGCGTGAACTCGGAGTTCATCTTCGCCAGGCCGATCACACCGCCCGACCAGCCGGTCATGCCTTTTTTGAATTCGAGCACCGTTGCGTCGCCGCTGGGCTGGATCGCGAAATCGAACGTGTAGCGTTTCACGAAAGCGCCGAAAAGAATGCGCATGATCGTGCTGCCGATGCCGTAGGTGCCGCGGTACGGATCACCGCTCTCGAGCTTGTAGCCCTGGCTGGCGAAGAACGCCTGCAGCGTTTGTGCTACCTGCTCCGGGCGGGCGTTGGCGTAGGTGAAATAATGGTTCTTGTTGTTCTCCTGGAAATTAACGAGTTGAAAAGTCGGCATTGTAGGTTGGTTTAGTGGTGGGTTAAAAGTAGAAAAGGAGCGTAACCTGCGCAAACGAAAACCGTTTCAGCGTCTTCATTTTCAGGGCAGAATACCGCCGCCCTGCGTCACTTCGAAACGCCCCATATAAAGCATCGATGCGGTATTGCTGAGCATTTCAAAATTCGTGTTCGTGACGGAAGAAATGATCATCCTTCGCTGTCCGCCCGAAGGCGTGACCACCAGCTGGTGCCGCGGTTCGGAAACACTGCCCGCAATGTTCGAACGCAATGTCACGTGCACGACCTGCGCATGCGGATAAAACACCGTCTTCCCGTACAGGTATTCGAATCGCCAGCCGTTCTCATCCAGCACCACTTTTCGTCCGCCCGCGATCAGGCTCAGACCCATCATCAGCAGCAACCCGCCGCCGGCATTGTTCAGCCAGTGATAATGATAATGCGGATGCGCCAGGTACGGCCACGCGATAATTCCCGCGCCCAGCAGGAGCGTCACACCCGCCGAAACCAGCATGCGCACTTTTACTTCGGAAACCACAGGATGCATGACAGCAGATCTTTTTTCAAAGATTGAAAAAATCCGGACGAAAAAAAGCCCCGCATTCCTGCTGGGCTCTCTCGATTAAAAATGGAATAACTCCGGACTCCGGACTAAAAACTCCGAACTCATCAAGCGACTTTCAATTTCTCCATCCGCGCTTTCTCCAGCTTTTCTTTCGCATAGGGAAGCGTGATGTGGAAACGTTTCGCGCTCGGATCGGAAGGAATATCGTACATCGCGTCGATCATCACGGCTTCGCAGATGGAGCGCAGACCGCGGGCGCCGAGTTTGTATTCCATCGCTTTCGAAACGATGTGATCGAACACGTCGTCATCGAACGTGAGCTTCACGTTGTCGAGCTCGAACAGGCGAACGTACTGCTTCACGAGCGCGTTCTTCGGTTCGGTGAGGATGCGGCGGAGCGCGCCTTCGTCGAGCGGGTTCAGATGCGCAAGCACCGGCAGTCGGCCGATGAGCTCAGGAATGAGGCCGAACGATTTCAAATCCTGCGGCACGATGTACTGCAGCAGGTTGTCTTTATCGATGCTGTGGTTCTCGGTGCTGGCGGTGTAGCCGATCGTCTGCGTCTGGATGCGGCGCGCGATCTTTTTGTCGATGCCGTCGAATGCGCCGCCGCAGATGAACAGGATGTTGCGCGTGTTCACCTGGATCATTTTCTGCTCCGGGTGCTTGCGGCCGCCCTGCGGGGGAACGTTCACGATGCTGCCTTCGAGCATCTTCAGCAGCGCCTGCTGTACGCCTTCACCGGAAACGTCGCGCGTGATGGACGGGTTGTCGCTCTTGCGCGCAATCTTGTCGATCTCGTCGATGAACACAATGCCGCGTTCCGCAGAAGCGACGTCGTAATCCGCCGCCTGCAGCAACCGCACGAGAATGCTTTCGACGTCTTCACCGACATAACCGGCTTCCGTCAGCACGGTAGCGTCGGCGATGCAGAAAGGAACGTTGAGCAGCTTGGCGATGGTGCGCGCGAGCAGCGTTTTGCCGGTACCCGTTTCTCCGACGAGCACGATGTTCGATTTCTCGATATCGATCTCTTCGACGTTCTTCTTGCCGGGTTTCTGCGCAATGCGTTTGTAATGGTTGTAAACGGCGACGGAGAGCACTTTTTTCGCGTCTTCCTGACCGATCACGTATTCGTCGAGATGACGCTTGATCTCTGCCGGTTTCAGCAGCGTGAGCGCTGAATTGATGGCCTGGTTCTTCTTCGCGTCCTGCTCTTCCTTGACGATACGGTAAGCCTGCTGGATGCACTGATCACAGATGTGACCCTGGATGCCGGCAATCAGCACTAAGGTGTCCTGCTTATCGCGACCGCAGAAGGAGCAATGGATATGGGTTTCTTTCGTTGTGGCCATGAAGGGGAAATAAGGATTTGTAAACGCGCAGCAGGACTATAAATTTACGGAAAAAGAAAAGCGAAAGCAGCGCCGTTTCAGGGAAAATTCCTGCTACGCACGCTGCTTCCCGGTATTGTTTACTTCGGACGGCGAACGAGGATCTCGTCGATCATGCCGTAAGCTTTCGCTTCTTCGGCCGTCATCCAGTAGTCACGGTCGGAATCCGCCCAGACTTTCTCGTAGGATTGTCCGCTGTGATGCGCGATGATATCGTAAAGCTCTTTTTTAAGCTTCATGATCTCGCGTGCGGTGATCTCGATGTCGGAAGCTTGTCCTTCAGCGCCACCGAGCGGCTGGTGGATCATCACGCGTGCGTGGGGCAGGGCGGAGCGCTTGCCTTTTGCGCCGGCGCACTGGAGCACCGCACCCATAGAAGCGGCCATGCCCGTGCAGATCGTCGCCACCTGCGGGTGGATCAGCTGCATCGTGTCGTAAATGCCCAGTCCGGCATACACCGAACCGCCGGGCGAGTTGACGTAGATCTGGATGTCTTTCTTCGAATCCGACGACTCGAGGAAAAGCAGCTGCGCCTGGATGATGTTCGCGACCTGGTCGTTGATGGCCGTGCCGAGGAAGATGATACGGTCGATCATCAGGCGGTCAAATACCGACATCGAGGTACCCGTTACCGGGCGGTCTTCGATGATCATCGGTGTCATGCCACGCGGGGTCGACGCAGAAATGTAGTCATGAAGCGTCAGGCTGTTGATGCCCATGTGCTTCACAGCATATTTATGGAACTCTTTGTTGTCAGACATAAGGGTCGTTTATGGTTATGGATTTCTTCAGTCAATATTCCTGCCGCAACGATTTTCCTGCCACAATGTCGTGCCGGATGTGCTTAGCCCTGCAGGAACTCTTCGTAAGCCACTTCTTTCGGCGTGATCGTGAACTTCGAGCGGTACAGCGTCATGAGCTTCTGCCCGTAGAGATCGTCGAACACTTTTTTCGCCTCTTCTTCTTTTCCGAGAATGCGCTTCGCGGTGTCGTTCAGCTCGTCGTCGGAAACTTCATCAGGGTTGCGGCCGTATTTCGCGTAGTTGTCGCGCAGGACGTTTTTCACGTGCTCCGTCGCTTCTTCGGCGGTGACGGAAAGATTATTGTCTTTGATGAGCTTGTTCTCGATGAGCTGCCAGCGGAGCTGACGGGCGTACATCGGGTATTCCGCTTCCACCTGTTCCATCGTCACCGGCTTTTCATTGGCGGCAACGAGCCAGCGTTTGAGGAACGCGTCGGGCAGGCTGAGGTTGGTGCGGTTGAGCAGCTCGGCAACGATGTCGTTGCGCAGGCGGCCCTGAACGTCGCGGCCGAACATGTTACGGAGCTCGTCGGCGATCTTGCCGCGGAACTCTTCGGGAGAATTGACAGCGCCCGGGCCGTACACTTTGTCGAACAGCTCCTGGTTGAGCTCGGCCGGGTGCAGGCGGCTGATGCTTTTCACCGTCACCTGGAAGTTGGCGTTGAGATTACCGGCTTCCTGCTCGGAGATGCCGAGTTTCGCCGCGAGATCTTTCGCGTTATCCGCCAGCGCAGAAGCCGGCAGCACGAATTTGTCTTCCGCTTTGCCGCCGATCATCGCTTTGTGCGCGTCTTTCACCGGGTTGTCGAGGAAGATCGTAGAGGATTTGAAAATGCCGCCGGGCAGGATCTCGCCTTTGTCGTCGAGCTGTACGAGGTCGGCGTACACGAGGTCGCCGGCTTCGATGGCGTCCGACGGAACGATTTTGCCGTAACGGCGGGTGAGGTCGTTCACGTAACCGTCGATCAGCTTATCCTCGATCTTCACGACATACTCGTTGAAGCTCATGGATGAATCGAGGTTGAGCGTGAACTGCGGCGCCAGGGCCATATCGAAGTGGAATTCGAACTCCTGCTGGTTGTCGAAGTCGACGTTGTTGTTCTGGTCCTTCGGAAGCGGGTTGCCGAGCACCTCGATCTTGTTGTCCTGGATGTATTTGTAAAGCGAGTCGGAGAGAAGGCGATTGATCTCTTCGGCCAGGAGCGCTTTGCCGTACATCTTGCGTACGAGGGAAGCCGGTACTTTGCCCGGGCGGAAACCCGGCATGCTGGCGCGTTTCTGGTAATTCTTCAGTGCCTGCTCCACGCGGTCCGCGTAATCAGAGGGGCCGACTTTAACGGTAACAACCGCATTCAGGTCGTCAACGAGTTCTTTGGTAATGTCCATTCTTCAATAGTGAATTTGAATGAAAAGCAGGAAAGATTTTCGGGCCTTTCCCGCCCCGGAATTAATACTTCCCCGAAGGGGAGGCAAAGATACGAAATTTACGGGCCGGAAGGGGCTTTGTTCCGCCGTTTGTAAGTCCCGTACAGCCACTTATGGAAGCCTCACCGCCCCCCAGCAGAAATTCCCGGGCGGCAAGGCATCGCGCACTACTTTTGCTGCGTTTACTGGGCAGATTCATCCCCCTGCGCAGTTGGAAGATGGCTAAAGATGCGATATTGTCTACAGTGAAAATGACGTACGGCGACGACGGTATTCTTCGCCTGAAGATGCAGGAAGGCGCCCATGTGGACCTCGAGAATATAAAATTGCAGCACAGTATGTTCCGGCAGCTCGCCGGCGACGAAAAGCTGCTCGTGCTCATCGACGGACGGGCCAGCTTTACGACCAGCAAAGAAGCTTACGCGTATCTCTCCGAGCAGTCGGCGACACGCATTGCAACCGCCGTACTCACCAGCAATCCGATTTCCCGCGCGGTGATCAACACGTACATCACGGTGTTCCGGCCCGCATCGCCTTACCGTCTTTTTACCGACGAGCAGAAAGCGGTGGATTGGCTGAAGGAAATGAAAGCGGCTTACGGAAAGAACAAGTAACGTTTTCCGCGGAGCTTTTCCTGCAATAAAAAATCAATTGAGGCGGTACGAAGAGATCAGCTCGAAGCGCGGGATCTGTACTTCGAAGCTGCCGCCGTCGGCTTCCCGAACAAACGTGTACGTGCCGTGCATGCTGCCCATTTCGGAATTCAGGTTGCAGGCGGATTCGTATTCGTAATGCTCGCCCGGCTTCAGCACCGGCTGCTGGCCCACCACTCCTTCACCTTCTACTTCGTGGTTCGTTCCCGCTGAATCGAAAATGTGCCAGTGACGACGCAGCAATTGCACCGTGTAATCACTGTTGTTTTCGATCCGGATGCGATAGGAGAAAAAATAGTTCCGCTGCTCAGGACGTGAATAGAGCTCCTGGAACTCTGCCTGTGCGCTGATCTTGATTCCGTAAGTAACACAAGTCGCCATGGGGGAACAGTTTTACAATGTTACACAGGGGAATTGTTAAAAGCAATGTGGAGTGAGGCAGGTTACTAACAAGAAATGCAAGTGAGGTGCGCTGTTGCGGAGTTGCGGGGTGCGAGGGGATTTCTGATGAGGGTGTAAAAGAAACAGGAGAATGGAGAATTCTGATTTACGGTTGGTTGGGTTTGTTGGGTTGGTTCGTTGGTTACCCGCACCATCGCAACCCGCAACAAGTTCTCATTTGAAAAACAGCATTCCCGTCACTGCAACTTCTCATCGTGCCACGCAGATGACACCTACCTCCGCAACAATTTCTCATTTGAAAAGCAGCATTCCCCGTCACTGCAACTTCTCATTCCCTGCTACATCCGCGAATTCATGTGCTTCACGGCTACGAGCTGATCGACGTACGTGCCCTGATGGCGGAAATAGATGAGGATGAAATAATCGTTTTCCGTTTCGTAATGCATGCCTTCCACGAACATGTCGTCGGCGGCTTTGACGTTGTCTTTGAGGAAAACGTATTCGTAATTGTAATAGCCCTGCTTGAGATACATCGACGCTTCGTAACCGTGCAGCTGGTAATTGTACGTCATGCGGCAGTCGGGGCTGCACTGCCAGTTGCTGAGTGCGCCGAATACGTACATGTTGCCGTCGCTGGCGGGCGGGTCCCAGGGAAGAAAAAAGTGTACCCAGCAATATTCCGCATCGACGTCACTGCCGCCGCCGTCCGTTGTCTGGATGAGGTATTTGCCGTTGATGTCGTTGTTGTTGACGTACCGCTTGTACGTGCGGCGCTCGTCGGGCAAGAGGTACACGTTGTAATTGCCGGCGCTGTCTTTGTTGATCGTCTCCACGTTTTGCGTCTGCAGGCGGAGCGTGCGCGTGTCGAACCAGCGGAATTCATTGCCGCCGCGGAATACGTTGCCGTCTTCGTAATCGTACACGAGCTGCTGGTCTTTCACGAACTGCGGCTGCAAACCGGTGATCGCATTGTCCCAGCGGCCGTTCTGCAGAATAACCGGCATGATCTCCGCGAACGGATTGCTGATCTCCGACGTGTTGTAGTTGATCGTGAAGTCGACTTCCTGCTTGAAGTTGCGGTCGGAAACGATGGTCGCTGCGTGCACGTTCGCATCCACGGACACCATGTCTTCGTACACGAGAAAACGTTTCGTGAACGCCAACTCTTCGCCGTTCTTGTCGGTAAAAACTTTCAGCAGGTAATTGCCGGAGCGCAGCAGCTTCACTTCATCATTCGGGAACGCGAGCGAATAATGCGTGTAATGCTGGATCGGGTTGCGCGAAAAACGGTAATCGCGGATCGGGTTCTGCTCGAAGCCGTCGAGGTACTCCGATACGAGAATGTTGCTCGGCTCCCATTTCGACGTGCAATGAATGAGCGTGTAGGAATACGCTTTGTAATCGCCGTCGAGATCGTCGAAGCTGAGGTAGAGCTTGTCGTCGCTGTTCAGCTTGATGATCGCTGCCGACAATACCGCCGGGTCGGGACTGAGCTGAACGGTCTTGATCGATTTGCGGTAAACGTGATCGTCGTACCGCAGCGTGTTGTCGGAATAATAATCCGTCGTGTCCGGCGCAGCGAACAGCTTCGCGGCGAAGAGCAGCAGGAAAAGCGTGATCGGCAAACGGGGCGTGCGGAGAGAGAAGATGAAGTTCATGAGAAAGCTTTCCTGTTTTTGCAAAAACTGTACCGCGCTCAGGGCAACGGCAACAAACGGCCTGTCGACGTTTCGATATTCGTGACGTACGGCGGGTTACTCTTGTAATAAACGTTGCCGCTGCCTTCAATCTTCGTCGTGAGGTACGTTGTGGGATTCACGGTGATCTTGCCCGTCGTGTTTGTGTACACCCAGGTGTAGAAGCTCGTGCAGCCGTCGCTGATCGTAAACCCGGTGCCGGTGGAATAGATGATCACCTGGTCGGCATTGCCGGTCACCGTTACATCGCCGGCGCCGTGCTGGTGGGTGTAAATGATGCCGCGCGCAACGGAGAAATTAATGTCGCCCGAGCTTTCGATATCGAGGTCGAGCGAATCGCTGGTGCTCGGGTTAGCGTTCGTGATCTCGCCGGTGGCTTTGCTTTTGATGTGGAACACCTGGTTGCGCCGGTAATGAATGTACACGTTCACCGGCACGTCGTAGCGGCGCGTGAAGTTGCATTTGTTGTCGTTGCGGATGCGGAGCCAGCTGCCGTCGCTTTCGGTTTTGATCAGCTTTACGAGATTTTTGCCGGCTTCCACGCGGAGCAGCGAAGTGGTGTCTTCCACGAAAATGAGGTTCACGTTGTCTTCCACGTAGACGTTGTGAAAATCGCCGGGTTGCCTTTCTTCCGTCACGACGTCGCCCGTACGTTTGAAGCAATCGCAGGCGTTTTCCTTTTTGCAATTCCAGGCAGGAAACGCGAAAAGCAGCAAGAGGAAAATGGAAAGACGGGATGACATGTATTACAAATTACGGTTAATGCGTGAAGTGAATCCGGTTGCGTTTATTTTCATGACAAGGCCATTTGATGATTTTCTAAAACCGCCAGCCGGCGCCTACTTCAAAATATTCTGCTTTCGCGAAATGCGTTTTCAGCGTGAACGAAAGCAGCAAATGATCCGTCGCCAGGTAACGCAGGCCGAAACGGTTGTAGATGGGCCCGTTATCCTTGTAACGCGAATAGAGGTAAACGCCTATCTCACCCGGCAGCGACAAACGGCCGAGCACCAGCTCATAACAGAACTTCGCACCGAGCTGCGTGGCGCCGATCGCGTTCACGTTCACCGAATCGTAAACGAGATGATGCTGCACGGCCTGGCTGTACATAATGTCGATGCCGCCGCCGAAACGGTGCTTGCGCGACGTTGGGCGGAGCGCAGTCGTTACCACGTTCAGCACGCCGAAATGCCTGCCGCCGGGAGGTTCGATGTCGTTGGCGCCGGCGACAATCATTGCTGCAAAATGCCAGCGGTGATCATACAGCAATGATTCGGTGTGTGCGTTGCGGGCGTCGGCTTCGGGCGTATGGCGTTTGCAGACGCGCGCGCCGCTGCTGAAAAAATAACCGGCGCTGATCATCGGCAGGTTGATGCCGAGGTTGGGCAGGCGGGAAGCGCCATTGGAGAAATGCGTGATGCCGAGGCCGAATTCGAGCTGGTGATCGTCGGTGATCTTGTACATGCCGTTGAGGCGAAGCGTAAAGCAGGTGTTGAGGTGCGAGCCGATGGCGATGTTCTTGTGGTTGTCGATCGGATCGAATTTTTTCGTGAGCCAGCCGATGCCCCAGCCGTAACGCAGGTTCAGCTTGAAGCGGTGATCGTATTTGCCGAGCGGAAAATTGATGTACGGGTAAAGGCCGATCGCCGTGCCGAGCTGGTCGGGATTGCCGAGCGGGATGACGTGCAGCGCCACGCCGGTCCACGGGTAATGATACGGCTTGTTCCAGCAGTAGTCGCCGTCGGAAGCGAAGGCCACGTCAAGCTCGCCGGACACGATGTGCTTCTTGACGAGATGTCCCATGTTGTAGCGGTGCGACCAGAGAAAGCCGTACTGCACGCTGCCGCCGATGTAAATGCGATTGCAGTCGGGCCGGCAGATCGTGTCGCGCTGCGCGAAAAGCGAGAAACTGCAGAGCAGGAAAAGAAACGACAGGAAGCGGGATTTCATCGGAACGTAAAAATAAGAGTTATTGAAGATGGAAGATTGAAAATTCTCGCCGCGACTTGCGTGTTGGATTTTTTCTGTTTGTTCGAGCGGTGTCGAGAACGTTTCGCATTCCAATGCAACTGGTTCTCGACTCCGCTCGAACAAACTGGAAACGCCGAAGCGTTCATTGGAATTGCCGAA
>CAMLEF010000116.1 GCA_946478675.1 uncultured Flavobacteriales bacterium
GCAGCTCATCAACCGCTGCGGGCATAAATTTCCTTCGGGATATCCTTCGCGCATCGCCTACGTGGAATTTGTCGTGACCGACTTCAACAACGACACGCTCTTTGCTTCCGGCCTGCACGATGCGAACGGCAACGTGATCAACCGCGATACGCCGTTCGAGCCGCATTACGACGTGATCCGCCAGCAGAACGAAGTGCAGATCTACGAAATGGTGATGGGCGACGTGAGCAACAATGCCACCACCGTGCTCGAACGCGCCGACACGTGTCTGAAAGACAACCGCCTTGCGCCGCGCGGATTTTCCATGTCGCATCTTTCGTACGATACGACGCGGATCATCGGCATCGGCAACGATCCGGATTTCAACTACAGCGGTCCCACGGAAGGCACCGGCGCAGACGTTGTGCATTACCACGTTTTCCTCAATGGTTACGCGGGTCCGCTGAGCATGACCTCGCGCGTTTATTACACGAGCGTGCCGCAGGCGTGGCTGGGTGAAATGTTCTCGTACAACAGCGCTGCGATCGACACGTTCCGCAACATGTACACGAGCGCCGATCACACGCCGATGCTGGTGGCCGAAGAAATTTTCCAGAACACGATCACCTCCAACGGGCAGGCCGATCATCGCCCGGAGATTGCCGTATTCCCGAACCCGACGGCGAATGGTCACATCACGATCACGGGCTGGCAACGCGAGGAGCTGATTGCCGTTCACGTGTATGATCTTTCCGGCAGGGAAGTGATGGCGCCGGTAGCTGCCGCGGATTTCAACGGCTCGATCGATCTCCCGCGGCGCGGCGTTTATCTCGTGGCGCTCGAGACGAAAGGCGGGAAGATCGTGCGGCGGGTGATGTGGTAAACCTTCGCACTTCCTGCGCGCATTGAAAATTCAATTATTCAAAATTGAAAATTGAATTCCAATTCACATGACGGAAAGCCCCGGACTTAAGAAGGCTCTGAAAGTCATTGCCTGGATCTTTCTTGCGTATTTCGCCGCGTTCGCTGTTCTCTCGCTGAAAAACATTTTGCTGCTGGACAAGTTCAACGTGTGGTTCCGCCTGCTCATTGCACTGATGTACCTTCCTTTTATCGTGTTGATGATCGGTGTGGTGCGCGAAAAGCGGGAACATGAAAAGCTGTTGCCGAAAGTGCTGGTGACGTTTTTTCTCGCTGTCGGCAGCTCGTTGTTTTTGATCCGGTTTCTACTGTAAACGATGAAACGCTGATCGTTCCCGATTTTCCTTCTGTAAAAACTGAACGGGTAAGAAAGCGCAGGATTGTTCTTGCTGCAATTTTCATTTTGCGTCAGCTTTGCCCCGTCGTGCTGTGCGACGATTTACGCTAAATGAAATGCATGTAAGGTACATCTACTGGTTTTCTTATTTCCGTCCTGAATTGCCGAGTGTGCGCTACCGCGCGGTGTACCCGCTGGAGCTGCTGCGTTCGCGTTACGGTGTCGATTATGCGATCGCTTTCCCGGGATACGATGGAAAAAGCGTGCTGCATTTTTTACGCATGTATTTTTCGGCGCTGCTGTTCCGGAAAAAAGATTCCGTGATCGTCGTGCAGAAGCTGTACACGCGACGTATCTACGCACTGGCGATGAAATTTCTTTTCTTCTGTCGCCGCAGGCACACGCAATACGATCTCGACGATGCGGAATACCTCGTGTTCCCGCCGCAAACGATTCACTATTTTCTTCGGAGAAGCAGCGCCTGCTCGGCAGGAAGTGAAGAACTGCTGCGCTACATCCGTCACTACAATCCGAAACAATTCCTGCTTTCTTCGCCGGTAACGGCGCACGGAAAACGAAAGACCTGGCGCAACGAATTGTTCACCGTCGGATGGATCGGCTGTTACGGCGGCGCCCATCTGGAGTGCCTGGAGCAGCTTGTGTTTCCTGCGCTGGAGCGGCTTCCGTTTCCGTTGAAGCTGGTGCTGCTCGGCGTAACGGAAGATGAACACGAACGATCGGTGCGGAAGCGATTTGCCAGGAATAAAAATCTCGTCCTCGAAATTCCGCGCGACATCGACTGGATGAACGAATCGGCTGTGTACGCACGCATCGCGCAATTCGACGCGGGACTTTCGCCGTTGCAGGATATTGAAATGCACCGTTCGAAATCTGCCTTCAAGCTCAAGCAGTATTTCTCCTGCGGCGTGCCGGTGGCGGGGAGCGCGCTCGGCGAGAACGGACGTTTTCTTTCCGATAACGTCAACGGATTTGTCTGCAACTCCGTATCGGATTACCGTGAGGCGATCCTGCGGCTGTACGCGATGAGCGATGTAGAATACGCGGCCTTTTCGCAGGCGGCGCTGGAAACGGTTCCGCAATTCAGTCTGGAAAGCTATTGCGAAACGTTGCTGGCTTTTTATTCGGGAAAAGAGAAGAAAGACGTTTTTGCGGTTGATGCAATTCCGCCGGAGAGCAGGAAATTGCCCGCGGCTTCCGTAACTTAGTGGAATGCGTATCGCCATTCTCGGGATCGGTGGCGTCGGGGGATACCTCGGCGCGATGCTGGCACGGAAGTACCAACAGGTTTCCGGCGTGGAAATTATTTTTCTTGCACGCGGCGAAAACGAAAAAGTCATTCGTGAAAAAGGCATCACGCTCATCACGCCGCAGGAAGAATTTACCGCGCATCCGCATCTCGTGACGAACAATCCCGCAAACGCCGGCGAATTCGATTTCCTCGTGTGCACGGTGAAGAGCTACGATCTCGAAAGCAGTCTCGGCGCTTATCGTTCCTGCATCACTTCGCGCACGGTCATTCTTCCGCTGCTGAACGGCGTGGATGCGACGGAACGGATCCAAACCTTGTTTCCGGCCGCCGAAGTCTGGGACGGCTGCGTGTACATCATCGCGCGGCTCATCGAACCGGGCATCGTGAAAGAAAGCGGCAACATTCATTCGTTCTACTTCGGATCGGCACTCGCTTCGCCGGATAAACTGCGTTGTTTTCTCGACATCCTGACCGACGCCGGTGTCGAAGCGTACCTGCCGGAAAACATCCGCGCGGTGACGTGGGAGAAATTTTTCTTCATCTCGCCGGTGGCCAGTCTCACGAGCTATTTCGATCGCCCCATCGGGGAAATTCTCGGCGACGAAAATTGCCGCAATCATTTGTTGCAGCTGCTCGACGAGCTGAAGGCTGTAACGGACGCAGGAGGAGTCGGTCTTCCTGACGACATCATTCCGAAAACGCTCGCGAAGATCGAACAGATGCCGAAGGAAGCGACGTCATCGATGCACAGCGACCTGAAAAAAGGCGGCAGGACGGAATACCGTTCGCTGACGGAATACATCGTGGCGATCGGTGATGCGGTAAATGTTCCGACGCCCTTGTACGGGCGCATTCTTGCAGAGTTGAAGGCAAAAACAGGAGATTAACCACGGAGACACGGAGGCACGGAGAAATGCAAACTCCGTGACCCCGTGTCTCCGTGGTTCTTTACCACTTACCAATTTCCCCGAACCTCTTCCGCTTCACCCCGTAAATTCGCCTGTGACGTGTGGAATTTCTCTCCTCCCGCGTCTTTACTCCAGGAAGCAGCTTATGCGGTTATTCCCACGAAAACGTAACAGTGCGCTCAGCGATGAAGAATTGCTCGAGGCGTACCGCGCGCACGGCGACAAGGCTGTGGTGGGGGAATTGTATACGCGTTATGCGCATCTCGTGTACGGTCTTTGCCTGAATTACTTCAAAGACCGTGAGCTGGCGCGGGATGCCGTGCTGCAGCTGTTCGAGAAGCTGTTTGAAACGCTGAAACGCACGAAGCCGGAAAATTTCAAGACCTGGCTGTCGTACGTGGCGCGCAACTTCTGCATCTCGGAACTGCGCAAGCAGCAGGTGCAGCGCGAACGCAGCGAAGAATACCTGCGCGATGAGGAAGAAGCTCCGCTGTATGAGCCGGCGGAAGATCCTGCTCTTCGCGAAGAAAAGCTGAAGCAGCTGGAGCGGGCGGTACGTGCGCTGGGCGATGAGCAGCGGGCCTGCATCGAGCTGTTTTATTTTAAAGACAAATCCTACAGGGAGATCGCCGATATTACCGGCTTCCCGGAAAAACTCGTCAAGAGCCACATCCAGAACGGGAAACGGAACCTTCGCATCTTCCTCGACCAAAGCGCATGAAACCATCCCCTCATATCACGCAACCCGAACTGGAAGCTTATCTCAGCGGAAAGCTCGGGCCGGAAGCCAAAACCAAAGTGGACCAGCTCCTCGGTGAATGCGAGCTCTCGCGCGAGGCGGTGGCCGGCTTTACCGCTGTTCCCGGCGCCATCGACGATCTTCCTGCGTTGAAGCAGCAGATCGCCGCGCGTTCCGGCATGCAGTCGCCGAAGAAGATCTGGCTGAACACGATCGCAGGAATGATGATCGTCGCTGCGGCGGTGATCGCTTATGTCGCGTGGCCGTCGAAGCAACCTGCGCCTGCAGTTGCAACGCCAACCGTGGAGCAGCCGCAGGAGCCTGTCGTTGCTGCCACGACTCCCGCACCGCTGACGCCGCAGTCGGAGCATTTCGTGAATCCCGAAGCGAAAAAGCCGCTGGCGCCGCGTCCGCACATCGTGAAAAAAGATTCCGCCGCGTCGAAAACCATCGCGCTGCAACCCGAGCCGATCGAAGTCGATGCGCCGGAGCTGCTTGATACGAAACCGGTTGTTCCGCAACACCCGGAGATCGGCTACAATGCTTCCATCGGTTTTGTGCTCGATCTCAAAGTGACGGAATTCGATACGTATTACCGTCAAATGATCGCCGTGAAAGAAACGCCGCTGCCGGGTGTGCCTGCTGAATTCGAGAACGAAGATTCGCGCGGTCACGAAGAGAAAGAAACCGTAAGACAGGTTCCCGCGGAGAAATTTTTGGTGGAAGGATTGCAGGCGTTCCGCGACGAGCGTTACGGCCGTTGCATCGAGAAGATGGAAGTGCTGCGGAAGAATAATCCGGAGGATCTCAACGCTGCATTTTACATGGGCATTTCGTACGTGAAGCTCGAGATGTACGGCAAGGCGCTTCCGCTGCTCGACGAAGTGCTGAACGCGACGAACAACGTCTTCCACGAAGAAGCGCGCTGGTACAAAGCGCAGGCGCTGCTCGGCATGGGCAACACGGAAGCCGCGAAAGCGTTGCTCACGGAGATTGCTTCGAAAGAAGGTTTTTACCAGCAGAAGGCGAAGGCGTTGCTAAAATAAAAAGGGCATTCGGGCACTCGGGCATTCGGTGATTTATCGGGAATGATGGAAGTCATAGCCGAATGTCCCAATGACCGAATTTCCGAATGACCGATTTTTTACCTTTGTCTCCGTGCTGTCCCTGAAGTCCGACCGGCTTTTTCTCGCTGTAGCAACGGCCACCCTCGTTATATTGTATCTCGTCATTCTCGCAGGTTCCGTGGTGCGCGCGACGGGCTCGGGCATGGGTTGTCCGGACTGGCCGAAATGCTTCGGGTATTTCATTCCGCCGACGGATCCTTCACAGGTGGAATTTCATGCGCATCATGATTACGGAAAAAGCATGATGATCATCGAGAATGATACGTTGTGGCGCGCGCGGCAGGATTTTACATCGGGAGAAACGTTCGATCGCGCGAACTGGGAAAAATATCCCAACCACGATTACGCGAAATTCTACGTGCCGCATACGTGGACGGAATACATCAACCGTTTGTTCGGTGCGTTAAGCAGCTTTTCCATGATGCTGCTGCTGACGCTTGCGCTGGTGCGCGTGAAGAAGGACAGGCTCTCGCTCGTCGTTATTCTTGCGGCGATGTTTGTGCTCGCGTTCGTAATCTGGCTGGGGAAAGTGGTGGTCGATACGAACCTCGCACCGCTCAAGATCACGATGCACATGCTGAGCTCGCTGGCATTAGTGAGCGCGGTGATCTTCGTGCAATGGCGCACGCGCACGCTGGCGGGAGAAACGGCGCACCCGGTTTCACGTTTGATCAAAAGCCTGCTGCTGGTAGCGCTGCTGCTCACGCTCGACCAGGTGATCTTCGGCACGCAGGTGCGCCAGCAGATCGACACGATCAACGGCAACATGGATGGCCACTCGCGGGAAACGTGGATCGGCCAGCTCGGCAATGTGTACACGTATCACAAGATCATGGCCGGCGTGGTGATGCTGACGAACATTTTGCTCTTTATCCTGCTTCGGAAAACGAAGCCGCGCGGCAGAACACAGTTGCTGATGTTCGGGCTGTTACTGTTGATGCTCGGCGAATACGGAGCCGGCGTTTTTCTTCATAATTTTTCTATTCCCGCTTACATGCAGCCGGCGCACCTGTTGCTGGCGATGATTCTTTTTGGTGTGCAGTTCGCGCTGCTGGTGCGCACGAAGCGGGTGTAGTTCCGTGAAAGTCTCAGGACTAAAGTCCTGGAAAGTAGGTGGGTGTTAAGGTCGACCCTGAAGGGTCGACTTAGTTGTTCCTCTCAGATTCATATACCGTCCTGGTTGGACGCAGAAGAAATGCAAGCGATGCAATAGCATTAATCAGCCGGTATCTGCAAGGGGCCGAATAACCAGCAATAAAAAAAGCCGACCCTTCAGGGTCGGCCATAGTGAAACTATGATGACGGGCTTTAGCCCTGCATTTCTCCTGCTACTTCTTTTTCTCCTGATCGTCGCTGATCGGGTTCTGATTGATGCCGCCCGGCCGCGACAGCTGCATCTCGATCTGCTTTTCTTCCGGCGTCAGCTCGCGGTCATTATTTTTCTTTTCTGCAGACGCCGCAGGGGCCGCCGGCGCAGAACCATCTTTCCATTGCATCGTTTCTGCGATGTGATAGATGTCCTTTTTCAGGAAGTCGAGCACAGGCGCAATGGAATCTTTATTCGGCGTGGCGTAGAAATACAGCGATCCGCGGATGAAATGCTTCGTGCTGTCGGTGAGGTAGAACATCACCTGCGTGGCCGCATTGCCCGAGAGCGACTGCACGGATCCGTACACCTGCGCATTGGGACGCAGGATCGCGGAGTCGCGCATGCCGCCGGCCATCTGGTTGTGCGCATCCACGAGCTCCCAGCTTTGATTGATGAGGTCGCGGATCATCGTGTCGTTAGTGATGTCTTTGTAGCTGAGGTAAAGCGTCGCCTTGAACGGCATGAAGTAGAGGTCGCGCCAGCACGGTTCCGCATTCGGCGCCGCGCTGTGGTACATCTTCGCGTAATCCGGCATCTCGAAGGTGAACGGGCACTCCTCGTTGTACTGCACGTATTTCTTTTCCGGCAAAGCCAGTCGGAGATAACCGCGCGGACGCGGCGTGCCGGTTCCTTCATCGTCGTCGCATCCTGCGAAAACGAGCACCAGCATTACGAACGGAAGAAGAAGATGACGCATCGTAACAAAGATAACGCAACGGGGGGTGATTTGTTACGCCTTTTGACTGCCGGAACAATCTCTGCGTTCTCCGCGACTCCCTGCCCGTTCCGTTCAGGCGGGTGCGGCCTTTTTATTCCACGATAATCTTCTGCACCGAAACGCCTTGCGCATTCTGCAGCTGCAGCAAATACACACCGCTGCTCACGCCTTCGAGTGAAAATTTCGTCTGCGTTCCGGAGGCTTGCTGCGTGCGCACTGTTCTTCCCGAAAGATCCAGCAACGTCAGCGTGTAGTTTCCGCCCTGCGGCACATCAACGACAATAGCCCCGCTCGCAGGATTCGGGAAAACATTCCAGTCTGCAGCAACGGAATTTTCCGCAACACCATTCGGCCACGCATTCAGCGGAAGCGTGATCGACGACGCATACGTGCTGTTCGTGTAGATCGTGTTCGTTGCGACCAGCGGGTTCAGCAGCGAGTCGCCGTTGTTGCCGGGATACATCGCGTTGCCGTTGTTCATGTTGCGGTTGAAGCGCGGATAATTTGAAGACGTTACGTCGACGCGGATGCGATGTCCAGCGAGAAACGCCAGCGACGTATTCGGCAGCGTAATGTCGACGCTGTAATGTTGTCCCGGCACCATCACCGCCGTATCGGAAGCGTTGAAGCCGTTCCGGAAACGCATGCGATAAACGCCGTCATTCACCAGCATCGATTCTCCTGTCGGGTAAACATCGCAGAGCCGCACGTCGAAGTCCGTGTCTTTTTTGTCGGAAGAAATTTCGAGATGCACGACGGCATTTCCCGTAAGCACCGCATCCTGCAGCAGCGGCGCAGTCGTAAAGCGAAGAATATCATTGCGTGATTCCACCGAATCCGACTGATCGTACGGCCCCTGGTCGAGATCGATGCGCAGCACGGAACCGCCGACCGTCGGTGACGGATCGTTCGGATCGTAGTTGTACGAAAGCGAACCTGCTGCTGTCGAAGGCGCAATCACATCCATCGTTGTGTCCGTGTGGAAATACAACGTCACCGGCGTAAATCCTGCGGGCGGCCACGCAGCGGTATTCTGCCAGGTGTCTTGTCCCATGCGGAAATACTGAATATACGGCGTCGTGTTCCAGCCGTTGGAAATATTGCGCAGGTAATAATCGAAGAACACGTTCGCCAGCGAATCGCTCCATCCCGCAGCGGCAGGATACGAAAGCTGTCCCTGGTTCGCGGAGCCGACGGAAGACGTGCCGTGCCCGCCATGTGTCCACGGGCCCATCAGCAGGCGATGCTGGTTCTGCACGTTCACCGGCGATTGCGTGCGCAGCTCGTTGAAGAAATCGATCATGAGATCGGTGTTGTGATCGTACCATCCGCCGATCATCAGCGCAGGCACGCGGATGCTGTCGGGATAATCGTTCGGATTTTCGGCGCCGTATTGCCAGACGAGGTTGTGCACGGGATTCGCCAGCAGGAAAGGCGAGAGGCCGTAACCGAGCCCGTCGAGCTGCTCCACATATTCCGTGCGGTAACAACCGTTCGGAAAATATTCCTGGTATTCGAACTGCGGCCCGGCCACGAGCGGACAAATGCAGGTGAGATGCGGCGGATTGTATTCCGCCGTTTGAAACTGCACTTTCCCCAATGCGGAAGGTCCCCACGTGCCGATCTTGCCGTTGCTCCACGATTGCGCAGCGATCCATTCGACAGCGGAATAACCGTCTTCTCCATGCGAAGGCGCACCCGAATGCATCGCCTGGAAGCCGCCGTAAAATCCGCGCCAGTCGGTGACGACAAACGCATAATTGCTTGCGTTAAGGTTGATGCCGACGCCCAGCGGAAGACCGGTGTAGCGTGCGATCTGCCGGTTGTACGGCGTTTGAATGAGAATGACGGGGCCGTTCGTCCATCCCGCGGGGAGATAAACATCCGCAGGCAACTTTTCGCCATCGGACATCGGGATGGAATCGACGGTAGGGAAGAGGAGCTGGATCTGCGCGGGGAGGAGCGCGGGGAAAAGTGCAAGGGTAAAAAGCGTAAGCAGATTTTTCATTGGAGAAACAGTTTCAGGTTTCGTGTTCCGGGTATTCGCCCGTTGGACAATGAAAAACTAAAACGGTATAATGCGTATTGGTAATCATTCTGTCGCGCTTCTTGATTTGTTTACGAATATCGATCCAGACCATCCAATGATGAAACAACGATGGTAGGTAGCCTCTGCGATGGAGCTTGACGGATCCGTAATAAATCGTGCTTTCGTCGAGAAGAAAAATAAAGTAACGGCGACTATGCGGTAATCCTTCCACTACGGCCTCGTCGTCAGTCAGCACAACACAGGTTTCTTTAGGATTTTGAAAGCTGTAACTATAGGCAGCAGCAAAATCGCGGAGGAGTTTCAGGTTCTCATCAAACGTTCCTTTTGTTCGGATGGGCCGAAGAAAGTTCCTGGTAAAAACGCGGTAAAGTGCGACGGGGCAAATAAATAAAGCATAGAAAATATACAGCGTGTAGATCAACTTTTCATTGTCGCCCCAGGCTGAACGATCTTGTTTTATAAGGAAAATCGCTCCAAAAATAGCCGGTAGCAGAAATGCAAAGCCCTGCAGACTTTCTTCGAGCGTTTTGCGTTGCGGTTCCTCGTACACCAGTCGTTTGCTGCTGATGCTTTGTTCAGTATCGATCGGGGGTAAATACATTTTATAAAAATAAAAAAAGGCCTTCCCGCAAGAGAAAGCCTTTTGAAAATCAATGCTGCTTAGAACGGCAGGTCGTCCGGTGAATCCGGCAGCACCGCGGGGTGATTCGGGTCGGTGTTCGGATCGATATTCGGGAGCTGCTGTTGCTGCTGGTAATATTGCTGCTGCGTCGTGTTACCGGAAGAAGAAGTCGTGTTGTTGTTCTGCTGGTAATTGGAATTCTGCTGGTAGGGGCGCTGCTGGTAACCGCCCTGCTGCTGCTGGTCGTCGCGACGGGAAAGGATCGTGAGCACGTCGCCGAAAATTTCCGTGGTATAGCGCTTGTTGCCGTCTTTGTCTTCCCAGCTGCGGCTGCGGATCTTGCCTTCGAGATAAACCATCTGCCCTTTGCGTACATATTTCTCCGCTACTTCGGCGAGCCTGCGCCACAGCACGATCTGGTGCCACTCGGTCTGCTCGTTCTTGTTGCCGTTCTTGTCGCGGAACGTCTCGGTTGTCGCGATGGGAAAATTCGCGACTGCAATTCCTCCTTCGAGGTAGCGCACTTCCGGATCTTTTCCAATGTTGCCGATCAGGATCACTTTGTTTACGCCTGCCATAATAATGTGGGTTAGATTCTACTAAAGATATTGGTGTGTATCACAAAGATAACACTTGCCGCGATCCATAGCAGCCTCACCGGTTCACAGGAACAGGCACCCGCTAAACAGCACGATCGCCGCAATGACCAGCCGCGGTTGATCAGAAGATCTGGCATTGCCCCAACGCTTGACTTGTAATTTGACGAAGAAATTGGTTTGATGTCCGCGTTCAGGCGGGATACTTTTAGTACGGTTTACAAACAGCGTATCCATGAAACTGTTCTTCTTCTCCCTGGTGATCCTGCTGGTTGTTGCAGGAAAAGCGCAATCCGCATTCGAGCGCGCGTATGGATTTTCATCGAATGAAACGGCAGGTGCTTTGACTGCTGCAGAGAATGGCTCGCTCTTGCTGGGTGGGCAAGCCGGCGTCACGGCTTTCCTGGTGAAGGTGAATGCTGCGGGTGATACGCTCTGGCAGCATGCTTATCCGGATACCGTAGGTCGTTCGATCTCTTCCATCATCGTACTCCACGATGGCGGCTATTTGCTTACGGCGCAAACGTATTATTATAATCCTCAATCATTGCTGCTCATTAATGCCGATTCTTCGGGTACTGAACGCTGGCGCAAAACGATCCCGGTGTTCTGCGACAATCCGCACGTGTGTGAAGCAGCCGACAGCTCATTGTACATCGGCATGCGCGGAAGTGCCGGACCATCGTCGATGAGCCTGCTGAAGTGCAGCGCCTCGGGAAATATGCTGTGGCAGCGCTTCTATCCGACCGGCCCGGCCAACGATTATTTTGCCGATCTCGATGCCACGCCCGACGGCGGTCTGCTCCTTACCGGCACTTCTTATAATCTCGGACAAGGGCCGGTTACTTATATCCTCAAAACCGATCTGCAGGGCGATTCAGTCTGGTCGCGCAATTTCGGGTACAACCTTCATGTCGCGAACGCAGCCGTAACTCCCGATAGCGGATTTGTTTTCGGCGGTTATTTCACTACCACCGGCTGGGCGGATCATCCTGCGTTGGAAAAAACAGATGCGGCGGGTAACACGGAATGGTTTCATTATTTCCCTGTAGGAAACGGAAGTGATCACGCAGGATATTGTGCAGTAACGCCGGTTGGTTATGCAATGGCGTGCCTGGAATGGGTCAGCTCCAACGGAATTTCCTGCGACATCCGGATTCTGCAGGTAGATACTGCCGGTACAGTGACATGGACCAATCTTCTGGGAGGAGCACAATACGAACAGCCGGCAGCAATCGTGGAACGTCCCGGCAATGGCATTGCGGTGTTGGGTACTACCGGCAGCTGTGGATTTGGTGGGGATGATTTCTACCTGGCGAGCACCGATTCTTCCGGCCTTAC
>CAMLEF010000117.1 GCA_946478675.1 uncultured Flavobacteriales bacterium
CGTGTTTAACCTCTTTGCCGTCGAAGGGTATTCACACAAAGAAATTTCAGAAATGCTCGGGATCTCCGAGGGCACGTCGAAAAGCCAGCTCTCGAAATCGCGGGTATTCCTGCAGGAATTGCTGCGCAAAACTATGGCCGAAAAGATCTCGCATCCATGAAAACACCGTTAGAAGACGATCACGAGCTCGACCGGTTGTTCCGGGACAAGCTGGCCGGAGAAGAAGCCGCTCCGCCTGCTTTTGTCTGGAATGAAGTCGAGCGTAAGCTTCACCCGCCACGCCGTCGGCCCGCCGCCTGGAAATGGTGGCTCTCCGGCGCATTGCTGCTCCTGCTTTCAGCGGGCGGCTGGTGGTGGATGCATGTTCCGTCTTCTGCGCCGCACGAAAATTCTGCGCCGCAACTCCTGGCTTCTTCTGAAAATAAATCTTCCGCTAACGATGCGAAGGAGAAAGCGCCGTCACTACCGGTGGATTCTTCTTCGCAAAATCCGGCAACAGGCGAAAAGCAAGATGTAAATGCGATAACGCCTGGTGTTTCCTCTGCTGAAAATTCGCAAGACGTTTCGCGCGAAAAATCAGCAGTGACAAATGAGCATTCGCAAAAAGCGAAGATCGTCTCGCACGAAGGAAATGTTGTCCGGAATGCCGATGCTCCGAAAAACAATGCACACGTTTTTGCTAATGGAATTTCTCAGCCGGAAAATTCTCCCGGTTCGCAGGATAAAACAAATGTTGTAACTGCGCGGGGCTCAACCGGCAATTCCGATTCGAAAACGAAAGAGCCGGTTGTCGCAGCATCCACTTCGAACGAACCGGAAAAATCTTCAGCAAACGTGTTGACACCGGGAGAAACGCCGGCTGCGAAAGAATCAAACGGATCACCGGTCGCAACGAAAGAGCAGGCGCAAACTACCGCGATGCAGAATGAACCGGCCTTTTCTTCCGGCAATGAAATCAAATCCGCCGGTGAGCAGAAGATCCGCCCGGTGCTGCCGTCCGATACGTCGAAAGTGCATCCGGAACCGTCGCCGCAGGTGAAGCTCGTGGTGGCCGACACGACGAAAAAAGATTCCTCGCTGCTGACGCTGTTACAACCTGCAGTGGAAAATCAACCGGCGAAAGGCTTGCCGTTCTATTTTGTCGGCGTGCACGCTTCACTGGACAACCAGAAGATCGCTTCGAAAGAAGGAGAAGTGTCGCATTCCTCTACGGACATCGATCTCTATTCCGGCGACAGCGCCCCGCTCGAAATCAACTCGAGCACGACGAGCTACGGTGGACGCGCCGGTTATTTCGTGACGCAGCATTTCGCGGTGATCGCAGGAGGAAATTACAGCGTGCTCGAAGTGCATTCGCCGGGGCGTTTTTTCAAATACAATCACAACGACGATTACACGTTCACTTTCCATTCGGCGACAGCTGCCGTGCAATTGCCTTCCTCTTCGTTTACGTATCTCGACAACAACGGTCCGCCCAGCGACACGTTCATCGTGCATGTAACGTCGGTGGAGAAATACGCTTACCTGCATTTCCAGCTCGGCGGTGCGTGGTACCCGGTGCGCAAACGTTATTTCGGCATTTACGTCAACGCGCTTTCCAACGGCGCATTGCTGCAGCATCAGCAGCTCACGCTCACTTCGGTGCGCACAGGAAAAACGTTTGAATTCTCCGGCGACGGCATGAGCGGAATGAAGAAGCTGACTTTCGGTGCGCAGTTCGGTGCCGGGTTCGAATTCACGCCGGTCCGTAATCTCGGCATCTGGATCGAACCGGCCTATTTCGTATCGGGTGCGATCAACCCGGAGAACGCGTTCGTTATCCGTCCGTCCGCCCTGCGGTTCCAGGCAGGACTGCTTTTTCACTTCTGATGTGGAAAATTTTCCCCGGAATATTCAGGGAACGCTACACCACAAAGCGCTTAGTCCGGCTTTTTCTGGTCGATGAGATCGTAAATGAACGTCGTCAGCTGGCGCGTGAATTCATCGAGATGATACGCGGTTTCTTTCATGTGATCGAAGAGCGTATCCATGTCTTCCTGCGACATTCCTTTCTGCCGGCGGCCTTCGTAAAGCTTCAGCAATCCGAGGCACGTCATCAGCGGCCCGCGCACCTGGTGTGAGGTAATGCGCAGCATGTCTTCCAGCGCGTGCGTGTATTTTTCTTTTTTGCGTTCTGCTTCTTTCCATTCGGTGATGAGCATGCGCAGCGAGAGATACTGGATGATCTTTCCCTCGTCGTTCGTGATCGGGAGAACAACCGTGTCTACCCAATAGAAACTGCCGTCTTTCGCTTTGTTGCGCACGTGCCCGCGCCACACGCCGCCGTTGCCGATCGTCGACCACATCGTCTTGAAAAACTCCTGCGGGTGATAACCGGAGTTGATGATGTTGTGGCTTTGACCAATGAGCTCTTCGATCGAATACTGGCAGGCTTCGCAAAAAGGTTTATTGGCGTAAACGATCTTTCCTTTGATATCGGTGATCGAGCAGATGATGCTCACGTCGATAGCGCGCTGGTAAGCACTTAACAGCTGCAGCAACTCTTCACGTGACTTATTTCCTAATTGGATGGGGGTCATAAATTCTGGCACGCAAATTTGACGAATAATTCAGGAAATCAGCGGCCTTCATAAATATAGATACTCTCGCTTAAATGGTGTATAAGTTTATGTTGTAACGCTGGCAGTGTTTATTTAGGATTTTTCTCGTATGGAATTGAATGATCATGAAGCGGTCCTGAAAGAGATCGGTCAGAAACTGACGGATCTGAGGAAAAAGAACGGCCACACGAGTTACGAAACGTTTGCGATAGAGCACAACCTTTCCCGGATGCAATACTGGCGTATTGAAAAAGGAAAGACGAACATAACGGTGAAGAGCCTCGTGCGGATCCTGAACATTCACGGAGTGAAAATCGATGATTTTTTCCGTGAAGAGGAATTAAGCAGAAACACGTAGAAAAAAGAACGGCTGATCCGTTCTCCCAAGCGGATCAGCCGAAGTGTACCGGGACGAAGCGGAAGGAAGAAGGCTACCCGATAGCCCCGCACCGGCGCACGTAACACACGTAAACAGAAAAGGCGGGTTTGATCCTGCCATTGCTCCTGTTTGTCTATTAGATGCAGCTACCCTGCCTCTGGTTGCCTCCGGAGTGATAAAAATCTGTTAAAAAAAGTGTTTTTTTCAAGGAGCTGGAGGGAGGACGAAGGACGTTGGAAAAGTTCCGGCGTCTTGCAGCTTCTGCCGGAAGTTGAACTATTTCACAACTGTTTTTTCGCGCAATTAGAGCAGCTTGTTATCGTTGATCGCCTGATTTTCTCTGCTTCCTGCGAGCGTGCCGGATACATCATGAATGTGGAGCATCATTGTGCGGATTCCTGTTTTTTACCCGTAACGAAAAAATATTTTCAGGAAATTCGAAAAAAAATCAGGGCTGCGGCTGTTTGCCTTTTACGATCAGGCGCAGCAGTCCGGCGAGCGACACGATGGCCCAGGTTGCTTCAAGAATAATGAACGGCCAATACACCAGCAGCACGGAAGCAAGACAAGCAATCGCAGCGCCCGCCACATTCAGCCCGAGATAAAGAAAGCCGTCTTTCGAAACGCGGAAAAAAAGATTCAGCAGAAAAGCGATCAGCAGCAACGTAACGCCTATCGTGCCGGTAAGATCTGTGAGCGACATAAGCAGAAGATTTTGGTAAAGGTAGTGCGGTTCGATGTATAGAGGAGCGTAAGCAGGATGCGTGGGAAGTCATTAACCACAGAACACAGTGTCTTGCGTAGTCGCTCTGTGTTTCCTCTGTGAAAAACCTCGGTGTTCCTCTGTGGTTAACAGCTACAGTTTCCCGTTTTCTTCCTCCTTCCCGAGATATTGATAAAGATCCTTGCGGTACATTACAGGAATGCAGGTCGCGATCATCCACAATGCATTTCCCGCAATGAATGTAATCATCATCCACATGAAATTATCAATCGCTGTTTCGGAAGGCTTATGTGAAAAAAGCGGGAACTCGCTGCTAACGTAACCGTAGTTAAAATATTCCTGCAGCGTTCGTTCTGAAAACATCACCAGCAATTCGAAAGTAAACAATGCAATTCCAATGCTCGGACTTCTCGAATAGGCCGGACCGTCGGTGTGTAGCAGGGCCGTTCGTTTCGCGAAAAAAGAAAAGGAGACCGCGGAAGAAATAATCACACCTATGATTGCAAATACGACCAGGGAAGTTTTTTCGCTCAACGTTCCAGCGCCGATTAGCCACCGCAGCAGGGTCGTGGCCGAAGGGAATAGCAGGCTGGTAAAGAAGAACGGCACGACGAAAAAGTTCCAATGCTCGCGGAACGTTGCAGTTTTACGTTCCGGCTCTTTGCGTGAACGCGGTTTGGATTTAGAGCGCGTCATTAAATCCCTTCCAGGCTTTTTTCATCACCCTTCTTCGCCACCACGTATTCGCCCATCACGAGGTAATCCATATCCGCCCTGGCGAAGCTGTGCACCGCATCTTCCGGCGTCGCCACGATCGGTTCGCCTTTGATGTTGAACGACGTATTCAGCAGCACCGAATAACCGGTTTCTTCCCGGAACGCTTCGAGCAGCCGCCGCATCTCGGGATTTTCTTTTTCATTCACCGTCTGGATGCGAACGCTGTTGTCGACGTGCGTGATCGCGGGCATTTTGCTGAGGTATTGCGGGCGCACGTTGTACACGAACAGCATGTATGGGTTCGGGAAATCGTTATCGAAATATTTTCCGCAATCTTCTTCGAGCACGATCGCAGCAAACGGGCGGAACGCTTCACGGAATTTCACGCGCGAGTTCACGATCGCTTTCATGTCGGGGCCGAGCGGGCTGGTGATGATGCTGCGGTTGCCGAGCGCGCGCGGACCGAATTCCATGCGGCCCTGGAACCAGCCGAGGATTTTATTTTCCGCCAGCTTCTTCGCCGCAAACTGGTTGTAGTTCGCCGTCTTCACGTAAGGCAAACCGGATTTTTTGATCGCCGCTTCATACGCATCGGGCGAATACGAAGGACCGAGGAATGCGGTTTCCATGACCCATTTCCGCTTGCGGTTCAGCACCTGGTGGTTCAGCAGCAACGCCGCACCGAGCGCAGTTCCCGAATCGCCGGCGGCAGGCTGGATGAAAATATGCTTGAACAAACCTTCTTTCGCGATGAGCCCGTTCGTGACGCTGTTCAATGCTACGCCGCCGGCCATGCAAAGATTTTCCGACTTCGTTTTTTTCTTCAGCGTGCGCACCATGTGCAGGATCACGTCCTCGACGATGTGCTGCGCCGCCGCCGCCACTTCCAATTCATGCTCGCTCCAGTCGGCGCCTTTCTCCTTCGAAGGACCGAACGCATCCGTGAATTTTTTCGTCACGCCCGTTTTGCGCGTGTAGTGATAGCTGAGGTACGAAAGGTCGAATTTGAAACCGCCATCGTCGGTGAGCTGCACGATCTCGCGCATCTTTTTGTAAACCGCGGTGTCGGGATTTCCGTACGAAGCGAGGCCCATCAGCTTGCCCGGACCTTCAATCAATTTGAAACCGAGGTGACGCGAAACCGCCTGGTAAAAGGCACCGAGCGAATACGGCGTGTTCACGCCACCGATGCGCGTGATGTGGTTGCCTTTGCCGTGCGCCATCATGCTCGTCGTCCATTCGCCCGCGCCGTCGATCGTGAGGATGGCCGCGTCTTCGTAAGGAGTAGGATAGAAGGCGCTGGCGGCATGACAGAAGTGATGCTCCTGCAAATGGAATTTGAATTTCGCGGGCTTCTCCGTCGGGAAAAGCTGCTTCAGTGTTTCCGGCAGGCGACGCATGTCTTTCAGGTAATTGAGCATGCCGAGGTTCTCTTCGACGGAGAACGTGCGTTGCTCGCGCAGCAGCGTCGGTACTTTGTTCCAGAACTTCAGCAGGTACACCGGGATCTTCGCGTACGAGATCGAAGGTTTCCAGAAGAACGCGACGTGATCGATGTCGGCCAGCGTCAGGTTTGCATGATCGAGGCACGCCTGTATCGCCTGCTGCGGAACGCCGCCGAAATGTTTTTTGCGGTTCAGTCGTTCTTCTTCTACTGCAAACACAACTTCATCATCCACCACCAGCGCAGCAGCAGAATCGTGTCCATAGCAGTTGAAACCGAGAATATTCATGCAATGAAAAATGTTTAATGGTCAGCGCGGGAGCGGATGTTATTTGCCTTCTTTTCCGCGTTTCGCTTCCGCAAGATTGTTTTTGGCCAGCTCTGATTTCGGATCGATGGCAACGGCTTTTTCTCCGGCGGCAACGGCGAGGTCCCAATCGCGAAGACGGTTCGCAGCGGCGCAGATGTTGTTCCAGCTCGTGACGTCGTTCGGGTTGATCTTTTTCGCCTCTTCCGAAGCTTCGATGCACTTGCGGTAATTGCCGGCGTTGTACCAGTCGAGGCTCAGGCTGATCCAGCCGACGTAATCATTCCGCTTGCGCGTGACTTGTTCCACTTTTG
The DNA here is from genome assembly GCA_946478675.1 of uncultured Flavobacteriales bacterium. The sequence continues at coordinate 6,486 of CAMLEF010000117.1, forward strand.
CGAAATATTCTTTTTTCGAAACCGCGTAAGCGTGATTGCCTTTCGCCAGCTCATTGTTCGGATCCAGCGCCAATGCTTTTGCTCCCGCTGCTTCCGCCTTTTCGAACTCGCCGATCTTGTTGTACGCCGCGCAGATGTTGTTCCAGCCGATGATGTAATCGGGCTTGAGCTTCACCGCTTCCTCTGCCGCCTGCGCGCTTTTTTCAAACTCGCCGGCATTGTAATACACAAGGCTCAGGTTGACGTAATTGTCGGGCGTCGGGTTCAGCTTTGCAGTTTGTTCGGCGAGCTGGATCGGCGTCTGCACGTTTCCGCTGTTGAGCGAAGTGAGCAGTACGTTGATGTCCTGGTGCTCCGGGCTGAGCTGGTGGCCCACCGCGAGAATTTTTTTCGCGTCGTCGAACCGTTCCTGGTCCACGAGGAATTTGCCGTAGTAATAATACGTTTCGGGATTAAGCGTGTCGCAATGCATTGCCGTGCGGAAATGTTCTTCTGCGAGCGGCATGTTTCCTTTTACGCTGTAGGCAATGCCCATGTTGATGTGCAGGTACGAGTAATTCGGATACGTCAGCAGGCCGCGGTTGAAGCAGATGAGCGCGCTGTCGACGTTCGTCCTGCGCATGAGCGCGAGACCGTAATTCATCCAGCCGCGGCCGTTGTCCGGGCTTTTTTCGGTGACGTCTTTCCAGAGCGTTTCACCCGAGCTCCAGACCGCGTTGCGATGATGTGTGCCGACTGCGTGAAGCAGGATCAGCACCGTTCCCAAACCAAGCGCCGCAAAACGCCAGGTGCGGTACGTTTCTTTTTTACGGATTTTTTCAAGAAGGAAAACAACGAGCCCGACAAACGCAAGCACCAATCCGATGTACGGGAAGAACGTGCGGTGATCGTTCAACACTTCTGCGAATGAAAAAATGCTCGATGTAGGAATCAGCGCGATGAAGAACCAGGAAATGCCGAAGGAGATGAGCTTCGTTTCCTGTCTGCGCGCGCAGATGAGCGCAACAACCAGCAGCAAGCCGATGAAGATCGCGCCGGTGATCACGCGATCATCCGTAAAGCTGGTGACGAGCCCCCAGTCGGTGTCGGCGCTGAGGTTGAACGGCAGGAGGAAATTGTTGAAGTAATGAACGATCACGAAAAACTGCGTGGCGAGGTACCAGTACCATTTTCCGCCGCCCGACGTCCAATGCGGAGGCGTCATCATGCGCGAAATACCATACAATGCGAACGCCAGGAGAAAAGCTACTGACGTATAACGAATGATGCGGCTTTTGTTTTTGTCGAACAGCAGCAAATAGACCAGCAGCAGCGGCGCAAACATGATAGCCGGCTCTTTCACGAAGAAACCGAGCAGCACCGGCAGCAGGAAAAGAAAATACTTCCGCGCTTTTTCCGAATAGAAATACAGCACGAATGCCAGCAGGATCATCAGCGTCGAGAACGAATCGGAACGCGCGATGATATAGTTGATCGTTTCCGCATTCGCCGTGTGCAGCATGAACCAGCCGGTGCCGGCGAGCGCAGCCCAATGTGCATAGCTGATCGAAGGAAACGCTATGCGGAACAAATGCAGGAAGAAAAAGAACAGCAGCACGCCGAGCACTACGTAGCTGCTGAAGATCGAAACGTGAAAGACGTACGGATCGGGCACGCGATTTTCGCTGAAATGCGTGTCGATCGCGTTGAGCGTAGTAACGCCGGGACGCCAGGCCTGGTTGGCCGGAAGCGTGCTCGAAGTCGTTGCGTCGGTGAAGAAGCGCGGAATATTTCCCAGGTCACGGATCGCCGTGTTGTTGACGATCGTGTGCGTGTCGTCGAACTGGAACGGGTTGCGGAAATGATTCGAATAAGTGACGATGAGGAGGGCCAGCAGCGCAAAAGCTGAAAGCAGGAAAAAAGGCTGGAGAAGTTTGCTGGAGTGGTCCTGGAGTTCGGTCCGGCTTCCGTTTGTCATAGTTTTCGAAGATAAAGAAAACGCCCATTCGGAAAAACGGGGCATTCGTTCATTCGGTAATTCGTTCATTCGGTAAAAAAAGGTGATTCGGAAATGGTATTTCGAAAGAAGGACGCCGACTGTCCGAATGACCTAATGAACGAATGTCCGGATTAACGAATATCCGGTATCTTTGCGCGCTTCCATGGCACTTTTTGGATTCGGAAACAAGCAGAGTAAAGAAGGGGAAATGTCTTTCCTCGGGCACCTGAACGCGTTGCGCTGGCACCTCGTGCGCTCGGCTATCGTGGTGACGGTTCTCTCCATCATCGCTTTTTTCTTCCCGGAAATTATTTTCACGAAGATCCTGCTCGGTCCCAAAGACCCGAACTTCTTTACGTACACTTATCTCTGCGATCTTTCGCACCGCTGGAACATGGGCGATGCGCTCTGCTTCCCCGTGGAAGGTTTTAAATACGACATCATCAGCACCGGCCTTACCGAACAGTTTACGCTGGCGATGTGGGGCTCATTGGTGGCCGGCCTCGTCGTCGGTTTCCCTTACCTGCTGTGGGAGCTCTGGCGTTTCATTCGCCCGGCGCTGAAAGAAAAAGAAGCGAGAAACGCCAAAGGTTTCATCTTCTACGCGACGGTTCTTTTTCTCACCGGCGTCGCTTTCGGTTATTACATCGTGACGCCGATGGCCGTTTACTTTCTCGGTAATTACAAAGTCGACCCGAGCGTAAAGGTGATGCCGACGTTCGATTCGTACATCTCGCTGGTCACAACGCTCGTGCTGCTGATGGGCCTCGTTTTCGAATTGCCGATCATCATGTATTTCCTGGCGAAGCTCGGCATCGTTACGGCGAAATTCCTTTCGAAAAACCGCCGTTACGCGCTCGTGCTGATCCTGATCGTCGCGGCCGTCATTACGCCCACCACCGACATTTTCACGCAGATGCTCGTCGCTGTTCCGCTCTGGATTTTGTTCGAGGCCAGCATTTTTGTCGTGCGCCGCGTAGAACGGAAGAATGCTGTATAAAGCGAACGCTTTCCGGCCGGCGTGTAACGTGTAACGTCGTATCCGATTACCGAACTTTGCATCTCCAACTTAAACTGTGATCATGGAAAAAGTTCCCGAGAATTCCGTGCTGATCCGCTTTCCCGATTGCGATCCGTTCAATCATTTGAATAACGCGCGCTACCTCGATTATTTCATCATTGCGCGGGAAGATCATTTGCTGAAGTATTACAACTTCAACATTTACGCTTATGCCATGGAAAAAGGCGTAAGCTGGGTCGTGCGTCAAAGCCAGGTCGCGTATCTCCGTCCTGCGATGCTGATGGAACAGGTGATCATCCAGTCGACAATGCTCAAATGGGGCGAAAAGGATCTGCTCGTGGAATTGCGCATGTGGGACGCGTCCAAATCCACGTTGAAGGCGCTGCTGTGGATCACGTTCACGCACATCAACATGAAAACGCAACGCAGCGAGTTGCATTCACAAGAGCTCACCGATCGTTTCGGCCATCTCGAAAATCCGCTCACGGAAAAAGTGTCTTTCGAAGAACGCGTGGAGCAGTTGCGAAAGAAAACGGCTGCTGATATTTAATGTGTCTTTATCACTGAAAAAAAGAGAAACCCGGCAGAATCAAATTGCCGGGTTTCTCTTTTTAATAAGCAACGCTTTTTATTTGCTCTTCGTTTTCGTCGGCACTGCCAGGATGGATTCTTTGATCGTGTCGAGATGCTCCGCCGCCAGCTTGCGTGTTGCTTCCTGCAGCTTGCGTTCCATATTCGTTGAGAGCGACAGCAGGCCCATCGTCGTCAGCAGTTTTGCGAAGAGCGGTCCCCACGGATCGATCGGGTGCGGTTTGCCGTCGGGACCGATGCCCCAGCCGCCCGCATCCACGAGCACGCCCGGCGACAAATAGATCCACGTAATGCCGCGATCATTCAATACAGGTCGCGGAACGTTCGTCTTCGGCGTCTGGTAAAAAGCAAACCAGATCTCGCCGGTTTCATTTTTGCTCAGGCTGATGTCTTTCTGGTTATTGACGGCCGGCGACGGAATGATCTTTTTCCATTCGATAAACCGTGCGCTTCCGCCGTCAATGCCATCGCTCGCGCGGAAATTTTCTGCAGCAGCGGTGGAGATCACGCCTTCCATATTCGCAAAATCGGTTTTGCCGTTGTCCACCGAATCCGGCGGCGTGGGAGGAGTGAGCACCGTGATGAAATGCAGGTCGTCCGAGAAGTTGCCGGTGTCCACGTTGAAGGCGTCCACCCAAACGCCGGGGCCGCCTTTGCCGTCACCGATGCCGCCTTTCGGTCCGTACACCACGAGCACGTTCACGTCCGTATCGCCGACGTGGATGACGGGATTGCCCGGCGAAGTGTAGAGATGATCATCGTCGGTATTGCCGCTCACCGACATGAACGCGAACGGGTATTGATTCGCATCGGGAGAGGTCGGAAATCCGTAGCAGGTGTGCGTGCCCGGGTTCGCATTCGTAGAGCCGGGATAGTTGTCGTCCGTTGTGTCAATGATGTTGTTGGACGAAGAAAAATGATGGTGACGTACGCCGGTACCGTTGTGATTGTACACAATGTACTTTGTTCTGACATGTGCCATTTGGCTGATGGGTTTGTTGGTGCCTACTCTTTAACGGATTTTCGGCGGGCTCCGGAATGGATACAAGAAAAAGAGGCGAATACCCGGCAGCGCTTTCGTGTGAGAACGGTGCGGCTGACGGGTAAATTAAAGTTTATGAAATATGCTTTTGTGTAAAATAGAATAGGTGTATCAATAATATGTTAAATAAATCAATAATTCAATAGTAGTTTATTAAACGCATGGGATATGCTGTTTTTCGCCGGTATTTTTCCTGTAAACGCGGGCAAAAGGAAGATTTTCGTGTTTGCTCCAAATCGCGAACTTTAAGCTTCAACTTTAAAACAGAAACCGTGAGCCATCTCGTCGACGACTTCAACGATTACCGCGCGAAAATGAACGAACGCATTCTCGGCGCAGACAATCTTGTGCTGAAACGCCTTTTTAATCTCGATACGAATACCTACCAGGACGGTGCGCTTTCCACCCAGACGAAAGAAATGCTCGGCCTCGTTGCGTCGATGGTGCTGCGCTGCGACGATTGCGTGAAATATCATCTCGGCAAATGCCACGAGCTCGGCATCACGCGCGAACAAGTCTTCGAAATTTTTGCCGTCGCGAATATTGTCGGCGGAACGATCGTCATTCCTCACACACGCCGCGCGGTCGAATATTGGGATGCATTGGAAGGGAAGTGAAAAACAGTCGGACAGTCTGCAGTCGTCAGTCTTCAGTTCACAGATCATCATTCTACGTTATCGACAACCGACCGACTGGCCGACCGACTGACTGACCGACTGACCGACCGACCGACCGACCGACCGAATGCCCGAATTACCAAATGCCCGAATTCCCGACCGCCCGTTTTCGTATATTCGTGAAACGCCTTTTAGTTACTGAAGGAATGCAGAGAACCCTTACCATTTT
>CAMLEF010000118.1 GCA_946478675.1 uncultured Flavobacteriales bacterium
GTGACGCTCGATAAAAATGCGAACATCGCCGACGCGCTTCGCCTGATGAAGGAGAACAAGATAGGCGGCATTCCCGTAATCGATAAAGACGGCCGTCTCATCGGCATCGTCACCAACCGCGACCTGCGTTTCGAGAAAAACCTCAAGCGTCCCGTGATGGAAGTGATGACGCGTGAAAACATCATCACCACGCGCCAGGGCACCGACCTCAAGAAAGCCGAGCAGATTCTGCAGCAATACAAGATCGAAAAGCTGCCGGTCGTGGATAAGAACGACAAGCTGATCGGCCTCATCACTTACAAAGACATCATCAAGATCAAGGAACGTCCGACCGCCAGCAAAGACGATCTCGGCCGCCTGCGGGTAGCTGCAGCGCTCGGCGTTACGCACGATACCCTCGAACGCGCCACCGCGCTCGTCAATTCCGGCGTCGACGCCATGATCATCGATACCGCGCACGGTCATTCGAAAGGCGTGCTCGACATGCTCAAGCGCGTGAAGAAAGAATTCCCGAACACTGATATCGTCGTCGGGAACGTCGCTACCGCAGAAGCAGGCCTGGCGCTGGTGAAAGCCGGTGCGGATGCTGTGAAAGTCGGTATCGGTCCCGGTTCCATCTGCACCACGCGTGTCATCGCAGGCGTCGGTGTTCCGCAGCTTACGGCGGTGATGATGGTAGCCAACGCGCTGAAGAAAACCGGCGTTCCGGTCATTGCCGACGGCGGTATCCGCTTCACCGGCGATATTCCGAAAGCCATTGCCGCAGGCGCCAGCACGATCATGGCCGGTTCGCTCTTCGCAGGCGTGGAAGAATCGCCCGGCGAAACGATCATCTACGAAGGACGTAAGTTCAAATCGTATCGCGGCATGGGCTCGCTCGACGCGATGCAGAAAGGCTCGAAAGACCGTTACTTCCAGGATGTCGAGGACGATATCAAGAAGCTCGTTCCCGAAGGCATCTCCGGCCGCGTGCCGTACAAAGGAACGCTCGCAGAAGTGATCTACCAGCTCATCGGCGGGCTGCGTGCCGGCATGGGTTACTGCGGTGCCAAAAACATCGCCGCGCTGCAGGATGCGAAATTCATCCGCATCACTTCCGCCGGCATTCGCGAAAGCCACCCGCACGACATCGTCATTACACGGGAAGCGCCGAATTACAGTATGAAATAATGTGCTAATGGGTTAATGTGCTAATGCACACTTTCTGCCCGCACTAAATCATAGAAGGCCTGCGATTCATTTGAAACGCAGGCCTTCGTATTTATAGTATTTAAATGCCGATCGAATGCTGCAGGTGCTGTAATTACGTCCGGCATTAGCACATTAGCACATTAACCCATTAGCACATTACCGATTATACTTCTTCCGCTTCCTCGTCCAGTTCAGCGTCGAATCAGGCTTCGCTGTGGCGGGACGAAAGACAATACGATAATCGACCGGCCTGTAATCTTCATTGTGGTCTTTGCGCGAAGTCCAGTGAATCGTGTCGGAAGAGAGGACGCCGCGGAGGATGATGCGACGGTAATTGTTCGCGATGAGATCGAAACGCTCCAGTAAAATCGTGTCGGCGATGATGCGGTAATTTCCCCACGCGCCTTCCATCGCATTGACTGGCGTTGTACTGTTGTATGATTTGCCGGCGGAAAAAGCGGAGCCGTCGCTGTAAAAGAAGACCGGCTTTACCGGCGAAGATTGCAGATCATTCGGCGTGAGCTCTTCGGTATAATATCCGCTGAAACGCAGCTTCTCATTCTTCCCGGGCTGAAAATTTTTGTGATACACTTGCGGGAAATCGTACGTCGTGCAGGCGGCAAGGAGTGCAAACGCGGCGAGGAAAAACTTCTTCATCCGGTTAAATTAAACAATGTCCGGAGAGAACGCCGCAATTTTTACGACGCTTCCGCTGACGCAACAGGCTCAGATATCCGCCGCAAGACGATGCAGGTTGATGTCCGCCGTTTTCATTTCATACTGAAGATCGGCGAGACGCACCAGTGTATTTGACAGCGTGACCTGCGCCAGCTGCACTTCGAGCGCCGTGCCTTGCCCGAGACGTAAACGGTCCAGCGACACCTGCATGTTCTCGCGCGCGAGCTGCACGTTTTCTTTTTCCAGCGAGATCATCTTCACCTTCATGTCGAAATTGGAAAACCAATTCTGCAACTGCAGGCTTTGCTGGAGGTTCTGCTGTGCCAGCTGCGCTTCCGCCGATTGCAGGTCCAGCGAAGCGACTTCGACGGACCTTCGCACGCGACCGGCCTGGTAAAGGGGAATCGTCAGCGTGAGACCGGTTTGCCAGCCGTACGATTGGTTGTACAGGCTGAATCCCGCGGAGTTTTCGTTGCGGTTGAAATTGTAACCGGCCTGCGCATTCAGCCGCGGAAAATACTGCGTGCGGTTTTCGCGCATCGTGAGCCGCTGAATATCCACCTGCGATTTGAAAACGAGAAGGTCAGGATTCGACGCGTACATTTTCTGCTCGAGCTGCTGGCGGTCGGGGAGAGGGCCTTCGGGAATGCTGTCGATCACGTCGAAGGCCGTGTTCACTTCGCGCGCGAGCAAAGCGTTGAGGTTGCGTTTGGCGATGGCAAGCGCTTCTTCCTGCAGAAGCTTATTCTCCTGCTGCGTGTTCAGGTCGATCTTCGCCTGGTTCGCATCCGTCTTCGGGCCGAGGCCGCTCGTGTTTTTCGCCTGCGTGATGCGCAACCGTTCTTCGTTCGCTTTGATGACTTCGTTGATCGCGTTCAGCTTCACTTTCTGGCGAACGATGTCGTAGTACGCGAGTAAAATCGCTGCAGACGAATTCAACACCTGCGAACGAAACTGGTATTCGCCCTGCGCCTGGATCACGCCGAGCTTTTCTTTCGTGACGAACATTTTTGTGCCGTCGAGAAGCGTCCAGTTCAGCAGCACGCCGCCGGTGAAGATCTGCGTCTGCGCGCCGTTCGCCACGATGTCGTTGCCGTTGGAATAACGCTGGTGAATATTATTCTGGTTGATCGTGATGCCGCCGGTTGCTGCAACAGTCGGAAGCATTCCCGCTTCACCCGGGCTGTTCAGGATCGAATCCGCCGAAGCGTTGTTGCGTTCGACGATAATATCATAATTGCTCTTCAGCCCGATCTTCAGTGCATCGTCCGCTGTGAGCACGCCATTCTGTGCCATCAGCGCGAGCGGGAAAAGGGCGACCAGCAGGAACAGTTTTTTCATGATTGCTTTTCTTCTTCGGGTGAAACTGCTTCGGCATTTTTTTCAGCGCGGCCATGTGCGATGAAGCTGTACATGGAAGGAATAACGTACAGCGTCAGCACCAGCGAAAACAACAATCCGCCGACGATCACGATGCCCAGCGGCACGCGGCTTTTTGCTCCAGCGCCCAGCGCCAGCGCAATCGGCAACGCACCGAGCACCGTCGCCAGCGTCGTCATCAGGATCGGGCGCAAACGCGCTACCGCAGCATTCTTCACCGATTCGACTTTCTTCTGTCCTTTGTCGCGCAGCTGGTTGGCGAACTCGACGATGAGGATACCGTTCTTCGTCACGAGTCCCACCAGCATGATCATGCCGATCTGCGAGAAGATGTTCAGCGTCTGGCCGAAGATCCACAGCGAGGCCAGCGCACCGGCAAACGCGAGCGGAACGGTGAACATGATGACGAGCGGATCGCGGAAGCTTTCGAACTGCGCTGCGAGAATGAGATAGATGAGGCCGAGCGCGAGCAGCAGCGCGAAGAACGTATTCGACGAACTTTCATCGAAATCGCGAGAGGGTCCTGCGAGCGCTGTCTGGAAACTGTCGTCGAGCAGCTTGTCGGCGATCTTCTTCATCTCTTCGATGCCTTCGCCGAGTGTTTTGCCCGGTGCCGGGAGCGCAGAGATCGTCGCCGATTTGTAGCGGTTGAAATGATAATAGGTCGGCGGGTTCACCGTGTCTTTCATCGTTGCGAGATTGGCCAGCTGCACCATCTCGCCGGATTTCGAACGCACATACAGTTGCAGCAGGTCATCCGGATCGTCGCGGTTCTCACGATCCACCTGCCCGATCACCTGGTACTGTTTTCCGTTCTGCTCGAAATAACCGATGCGTCCGCCGCTGAGCGCGAGCTGCAGCGTGTTGGAAATGTCGAGCACGCTCACCCCGAGCTGTGTCGCTTTCAACCTGTCGATGATGAGATCTTTTTCCGGCTTGTTGAATTTCAGGTTCACGTCGACGTTGGCGAACACGCTGTCTTTTTGCGCGGTTTCAAGAAACTTCGGCAGCACGTCTTTGATCTTTTCAAAATCAAGGTTCTGCAATACGAACTGCACCGGCATCTGCGAACCTGCGGCAAGCGAAGTGCTGATCGTTTGTTCCTGCGTGGCGAAACCTTTCACCTCCGGGAAATGCTTCATCATCCGGTTGAGCTGGTCGGTCACCTGCTGCTGCGTGTAATCGCGGTCTTCCGGATCAACGAGGCGCACGATAACCAAACCGGAGTTGACCGCCGACTGTCCGCCGCCTGCTGCCGTCAGGCTGAAGATCATGCGCGCTCTCGGGAAGCTGTCGATCGTCTGCTGCGAGAAGCGGTAGACCATGTCGTCCATGTAATCGTACGACGTGCCTTCGGGGGCGGTCATGGGAACGCGCACCACGCTGCGGTCTTCGAGCGGAGCAATTTCACTTTTCAGCGACGACCACGAGATCCACATCAGGAAAACGCAGGCGAAGAGGATGAAGAACCCGAGCCAGCGACGCCGCATGAACGCGTTCAGCGATTTGCGATAGCCGTTCTCCATGTTGCGGAAAAACGGTTCCGTCATTTTGTAGAAGCGTGATTCCTCGTGTGTTTTTTTGCTGAGGTAAACGTTCAGCACCGGCGTCAATGTCAATGAAACCAGCGCGGAGATGAGAACGGCGCCGGCGACAACAATGCCGAATTCGCGGAAGAGGCGGCCGGTAAAGCCTTGCAGAAAAATTACAGGAATGAAAACGACGGCAAGCGTGATGGAAGTGGAGATGACGGCGAAGAAAATTTCGCGCGTGCCTTCCTGCGCCGCTTTCCTGCGGTCCATGCCGTCTTCGATCTTCTTGTAAATATTTTCCGTGACGACAATTCCATCATCCACCACGAGACCGGTCGCCAGCACGATGCCGAGCAGTGTCAGCACGTTGACGGAAAATCCGAATAGGTACATGATGAAGAATGCGCCGATCAGCGATACAGGGATGTCGATCAGCGGGCGGATCGCGATGAGCCAGTTGCGGAAGAAAAGATAGATAATGAGAATGACGAGCGTGATCGCGATGAAGAGTGTTTCTTTTACTTCCGAGATCGACTTGCGGACGAATTTCGATTTGTCGATGCCGACGTCGACCGTCATTCCTTCCGGCATGTTCTTCTGGATCTCCGCGAAACGTTTGTAGAACTCGTCGGCGATTGCAATGTAATTCGCGCCCGGCTGCGGGATGATCGCCAGCGAAACGGCGCTTACGTTTTTCAGCCGCGAATTCGTTTCCATGTTCTCGGGGCCGAGCACGGCTTCACCGACATCGCGGAAACGCACGATGCCTCGTTCATCCTGGCGAACGATGAGATTGTTGAATTCCTCTTCCGTCGCTAAACGTCCGAATGTTTTAACCGCAAGCTCCGTGCGATCGCCGGTGATCTTTCCCGAAGGCAATTCAACGCTTTCACGGTTGAGCGCCGCATATACGTCCTGTACGGTGAGCCCGCGCGCGGCAAGTTTTTGCGGATCCATCCACAAGCGCATCGCCTGGCGTTTCTGTCCGTATATATTGACCGCGCTCACACCGGGGATCGTTTGCAAGCGTTCCTGCATTTCGTTCTCGACGTAATTGCTCAGCTCGAGATCGTTCATCTTGCTGCTCTGGATCGGCATGAAGATGATCGGGTCGCTGTTCGCATCCGCTTTTGTAACCGTTGGCGGCGCATCGATATCCTGCGGAAGATTTTTCAGCGCCTGCGATACTTTATCACGCACGTCGTTGGCGGCTTTCTCGAGATCGGCGCCCAGCTCGAATTCAACGGTGATGTTGCTGTTGCCGAGCGCAGAAGCGGACGTCACCGACTTGATGCCTTCGATACCGTTGATGGATTTTTCGAGCGGCTCGGTGATCTGCGATTCCACGATGCCGGCATTCGCACCGGCGTAATTCGTGCGCACGTTGATGGTCGGAGGATCGATCGCGGGGTATTCGCGCACGCCAAGGAACGAATAACCCACCGCGCCGAAGAGCACGATGAGGATGCTCAGTACCACTGCGCCAACCGGGCGTTTGAGAGCGACGTCGGAGAGCAGCATCTTATTGGCCTCCTTTGATCGAAGTGAAACGAAGCGGCATGCCGGGACGAATGTATTGGATGCCGGTAATGACAATCGTATCGCCCGGCTGCAACCCCGAAACGATCTCGACATCGGCAGGACGGCGAATGCCTGTTTTGACTTTCGTATAAGTCGCTTGTCCGCCGTGCGCCACGATCACGTTCTTGAAACGCGCCTGCGGAATGACCGCTTCGGATGGAATCATCATCGCGCTGTCATTGACGGAGAGACCGATGTTGACGCTGGTGGATGCGCCGGGAACAAGACGTTTGGTTTGCTCTTTCACCAATGCACGCGCACGCAGGTTCATGCCGCCTTCTTCGATGCCCTGCTCTGTCGCGATGACGGAAGCATGATACGTATTCGTGTCGCCCTGCATGGAGAACGTTACGTCGATGCCTTTGCTGATGCGCGAAGCGTACGTTTCAGGAATATTGAAATCGAGCTTCAGCTGTTCATCAGCGCGGATCACAGCGATCGGCGTTCCCGGGCTCACGTAAGCGCCTTCACTCACTTTGCGCAAACCGATCGTTCCGTTGAACGGCGCGCGGATCTCGGTTTTGGTGATCTGTGCATTCACTGCGGCAATGTCTGCCTGCATGGCTGCGATCTGCGTAACGGTCGCGTCGTATTCTTCCTGCGAAAGACCATTCACCTTCAGCAATTGTTCCTGGCGTTCACGCGTGGTCTGGATGGTTTTGAGCTGCGCCTGTAATTTTTGAAGCTGCGCCTGCAGATCACCGTCGAACAATTTAACAAGCAGCGTTCCTTTGGAAACGCGTTCGCCTTCGGGAAGATGAAGCTGCACGATACGCCCGGAAATTTCCGGCATCAGCGTCGCTTCTTCCATCGGCAATAACGTTCCCGACACGACGAAGTTGTCCTCGACATGCTGCGGGTGAACGATAAATCCTTCAATAGCGGGCGGCTTATTCTGCGGAGTTTTTTGCGAATCATTTTCTTTGGATCCACACGACGCAAGCAAGAGAAGCAGAGGCGTGAAAACTAAAATGCGATCGAACGAAAAATGCATGCGCAAAGATAGTCGCTTTGCCAACTTGTGTAGCAACATCGAACTATTCTCTCCTCTGAAAAAAACATAAAAAGGAAGAGTGGTAAATTTCTTACACGAATGGTGCGAAAATAGTTGCGGAAGAGTTGCGATGGTGCGGTGTTGCGAAACGTTGCGGGAAAGTTGCGACGTTGCGAAATGTTGCGGGTTGCGGCGGATGTGCGCTTAAGTGCCTGAAGTGTCTTAAGTGGTTTCCCTCATTCCCCCGCAGCCTGCCAAAATTTCAATCACCACTTACGACTTCGCATCCACCTTCCGCAGAATATCCTCCAGGTAATCCGCCTGGATCTGCTGGATCTCCATCAGTCGCTTGCTTTGGTGGATCATCAGGTGGTCGATTTTCTCGTGCAGCATCCGGATCTCGAGCTCCGCTTTCAGGTTCACTTTATAATCATGCTCGCTGCGGATGCGGTCTTTCTGCTCCTGCCGGTTCTGGCTCATCATGATGATCGGCGCCTGGATAGCGGCAAGACACGAGAGGATCAGGTTGAGCAGGATAAATGGATACGGATCGAACGTTTTGTCCTTGCCCATGGTGATCGACAGGAACACGTTCAGCGCCATCCATCCGAAGAGGAAAAGAAAAAACGTGATGATGAATCCCCACGAACCGCCGAATTCCGCAATATGATCCGCCACGCGCTGTCCCATCGTCAGCGTCTCTTTCATGTCCTCTTCGATATTTTCCGAGAGAATACGATCGTTCATGATCGACTCGACCACTTCTTTTTCGAGATGATCGAGCTCGCCGAGCTCCTGTTCCACGAGGCCCGCCAAATATTTTTTCCGGAACGAATTCAACGCATCGAGCGAGATAAACGAGTCAGCGGAAAAATCAGGATATTCTTTGCGGATGAGCTGCAGCAGCGACGCCTGGATCTCATCGCCTTTTTTTCCTTCCGAAGCAGGAGTTTCTTTTCCTGTGATATGACAAGTACTTTTTTCCATGGTCAGAAATGACTGCGTTGAGTTTTTTCGTGAAGGCCGACACACGCGCGGAGGGCGGGCAGGTGCAGCGTGTCGGGAAGAAGGCGCATCTGGAATTGGTTGGCGCCGTAAATATACGAATGCAGCTTTCCGCCCGCAGATGATGTTCGCCGGTTTTGCCCTTCTGAAAAAGCAAATTCCGCTGATGAAGATCATGCAGCGGAATCGCTTTTGCTTTTGAAGAAGCTTAATTGCCGGGCGGTGGCGGCGGCGGATTTCCACCCGGAGTCGGGTTCTGCGGCGGCGGCGCCTGCTGGCTGTCCTGTCCTTCCTGTTTCGCAGGTGCGGGCTTCTTGTAATTCTTGATGTTCCAGGTGACGGTCGCCATGAAGTATTGCTGCAGCGTGTTGCTGCGGCTGTCTTCGATGTACGTTTCCGTTACCGTGCGCGAAACGCTCGTGTTCTGCTTCAGGATGTCGAAGGCGGAAACTTTTGCTTCGAGCGATTTATTCTTGAGGAACTTGTAACCGACCGACGCGTTCCAGAGCAGGTAATTGCTGTTGTAACCCTGGCCGAGGCCGCTGTAGAATGTCTGGTCGAGCGTGGTGTTCAGCACGAGCCCTTTGTACGGCATCAGGTTGAGGCGGAACGAAGCGGTGTGCGTGAAATACGAATTGTCGGACTGCGACTGGATCGTGTTCTTCACGATGTTGTAGTTACCGTTGTAGCCGAGTGTAAAGTCGACCTTCTCACTGATGTTGCTGTTGAAGTTGACGCCGGGCCCAATGCCCATGTTGGACGAGTAGTTCGTCAGCCCGTTGATGAGCGCCGGTGTGCGCGTGTAGTTCGTCGCGAGGTTGAAGCTCAGGTTCGATTTCAGCTTCGTCAGCGGGAAGGAATATGTCGTGAAGATGCGGCCGCTGCCGTAGCCGTCGAGGTTCACCGGTTTCGTGAGCTGGCTGCCGCGAAGCAGGAACGTTCCGTCGGACAAAGTCGTATCGCGCGGCGCGATGAAGGTGGAGTTGCCGATGTAATTCTGCGTCAGCGTAAAATAGCTGAAGACAAAGAAGCCCGTCGCTTTTTCCGTGTTCGCTTTGCTGAAATGCACGATCATCATCTGCGAGAAATCCTGCCCGAGTTCCGGGTTGCCGGTCTTCAGCTGGAGCGGGTTGGAATTGTCGATCACCTGCTGCAGCTGGCTGATCGACGGCGCATTGTTCGACGCGCGGTAGTGCATACGCAGGTTCGTGGATTTATTGAATTTGTAATTGAAATGCGCATTCGGCAGCACGCTCGTAAAGTTGCGCGATATCTTGCTGGAGTACGGGTACGACTGATCGCCGGAAAGCGTCGCATATTGATAATCGGCGCCGACCGTCAACGAGGCTTTCTGATTGCCGTATTTATAAGCGACACCGCCGCGTTGGGTGAGATAATCGTTTTTGTATTTGTTCGAAAGCAGCGAGTCCGTTTTCGAATACAGCTCGCTCGTCGCATCGTAATTGCTCGTGAGCTTGTCGAGATCATTGCGGCTCAGCGAAGGCGAATACGTGAACAGCACGAGCCCTTGTTTGCCGGCCTTTTCCGTCCACGTAAGCGTCGGCGAGATTGTGTAACCGTTCGAATTCAGCGTTGAATTTTGATCGAGAATGGTCGTGTCCTGCAGAGAGCGCACAGCTGAATAATACGTGCCGCTGCCGTTGCGCTGGTTGACGGAAGTGCTGAGGTCGAACGTAAGCGTACGGCCCGGCTTTTTGAATTTGTGGCGGTAGGTGATGTTGTTGCCGAACGTATATCCCTGGTTCAACGACGCGTTGTTGGTTATCGTGCTGCTGGTCACATAACCGCCTTCGCCCGTATTCGAGCCGTTGAGCAGGTTGTTGTAATCCGTGAACTGCGACGTGAAGCGCGGCGCGATCACCAATGCATTCGCGGAGTCGATCGTGTATTCGAACTTGAAGTTGAAACGATGGTTGATGTTGCGCGTGTTCGCGGCGCTGCTTTCGTAATAATTCAGCAGGCTGTCGGAAGAAGCGAAATACGTGCGCGTGAGATCCGTCGTGTTCGCATTCTCGGAATAGTTGAAGAAGTAGCTGCCGCTCACTTTCACTTTCGGGCCCCAGTCGTCGGAATAGTTAAGGCCGAAAGCGTGCGTCGTGGAAATACCATTCTGCGGCGAAACCATGAAGTTGCCCGCCGCTCCGCGCATCATGCCGCCGCCGCCGCGGAACATCATACCACCGCCTTTCGACATCGGGCCGCCGCCGGTTGCGCCGAAAATATCCTGCATGTTGAAGTTCTGCTGGTTGATGTTGTTCGACATGCCCAGGATCGTCACGCGCTGATCGTTGTTGAAGAGGTTCAGCGTTGCGCCCGCATTGTAACGATCGTTCGTGCCGTAGCCGGCGTAGATCTTGCCGAACTGGCCATTCATCGTTTGCTTCTTCGTCACGATGTTGATCGTCTTCTTCGAATTGCCGTCGTCAAAGCCGGTGAACTGCGACTGGTCGCTGGCTTTATCATACACCTGCACCTGGTCGATCATATCCGCAGGAATATTTTTCAGCGCGGCATTCGGATCATCGCCCATGTACGTTTTGCCGTCGACGGTCACCTGCTTGACTTCTTCACCGTTTACTTTCAGCGTGCCGTTGTCGGATGTAACGCCCGGCAGTTTTTTTACAAGATCTTCCGCGCTCGCATCGGGATTCGTTTTGTAAGCGCCGGCATTGTATTGCGTCGTATCCCCGTTTTGCGAAACACGGATCATCTTATCGCCGACCGTATAGGTTTTCAGCGTCAGCCCGTCGGGATGCATGTAGATCGTGCCGAGCGCCACGCTGGAATCCCGCAGGAAAACGCGCTTGGTGACGGCGGAGTAACCCGTGAAATTAATCTTCAAACGGTAAGGCCCCGGCTGCAGGTTCGTCAGGCGAAACGTTCCGGTCGTATCCGTTACGCCGCCGCCAACAACAGTCGTCGTATCGCGCGGACGCGTCAGCGAAATGACGGCGCCGAAAAGCGGGGTAGCGTCTGTGCTGTCGATCACGCGCCCGGTGATGCTGAAGGTTTGCGAGAAGGCGGTAAGACCTTCCAGCAGGAAGAAAAAAACGAAGAGAATCCGTACTGAAAAATAGTGCTTCACGAGGGCTGGTTTATAGCAGCTCAAAGTTACAGCAATCGTAACCGGCGCTCGTTAAAATTTTGCTAAAAGCGACGAAAGCGCAGATTTCTCACACACGAACGTTAAATCCGATGCCGAAAGTAACGCCGCCTCCTTTGAGCGAAAACGCATTGATGGCCGATACGCTGCTGCTTTCCGCAATGACGTTCGGGTAACCGAAATGCGCGTAGCTGAGATTGAGCTGCATGCCGAAGTGCTCGCCGAACCAGAACCGCGGCGTGATGTGCGCATCGAACCAGGTGCCGGTCCCGTGCGCGCGCGAATCATTCACGTCGTTGAGACGATAGTTCAGGAAGGAAACACCGAACGTGACGCCAACCGGAAGATCGAAACGATCGCCGCGGGCAAGATGAACGTT
>CAMLEF010000119.1 GCA_946478675.1 uncultured Flavobacteriales bacterium
CCGAGCTGTTTACGTATGCGGCGCTTTCGATGGTACCGCTGGCGCTGCCGATGGCCGTACTGCTTTCCTCGCTGATGACGTTCGGCAATCTCGCAGAACATTATGAATTGGCGGCGCTGAAATCGTCGGGACTTTCGCTCATGCGCATCATGCGGCCGCTGATCATTTTCTCCTGCGTCGTCACGATCAGCGCATTCGCATTCTCCAATTACCTGCTGCCCTACACGAACTTAAAAATGCTCTCCACCCTCTTCGATATCCGGCAGCAGAAACCCGCGCTGAATATCAAGGAAGGCGTTTTTTATAACGAGATCGACAACTACAGCATTCGCATCAGGCACATTCGTGAAGACGGCCAGAGCCTCGAGGACATCATGATCTATGATCACACCGAGCAGGCCGGTAACATCAACCTCACCGTCGCGGAGCAGGGACGCATGTACATGACGGACGACAAACATTACCTCGTCATCGAGCTGAAGAACGGCGTCAATTACAAAGACATCATCAACGAAGCGAACGCAACATTCAACAAACCGTTCATGCGGCTGACGTTCAAAGACCAGACGGTGCGGCTCGACCTATCCAGTTTCCAAATGCAGCGCACGGACAAAGATCTCTTCCGCGAAAATTACCAGATGCTGAATGGTGAACAGCTCCTGGCTTACGTCGATACGATGCAGATGGAATTGCGCGACGACCGCGAAGGCTTTTATTCTTCGCTGACGAAAGCCTACATGCCGAAGTCGGAGAAATACTGGAAGAAGATCGACTCGCTGAAGGCGCCTGCGAAAACGGAGAATTTCATGAATGAATTCGACCGCACGCAACGCGCGAAACTGTACGAGCTCGCGCTCAACACCGCACGCAACTGCAAAAGCGCCGCCGAGAATAAAGTGAACGAGATCGACGCGGAAGAGAAATCGATCCTGCGTTACCAGATCGAATTCTGGAAAAAATTCTCCTACTCGTTCGCCTGCCTGATCATGTTCTTCATTGGTGCACCGCTCGGGGCCATCATCCGCAAAGGCGGAATGGGAATGCCGGTGGTCGTTTCCGTTTTCTTCTTCATCATTTTCTGGGTGCTGAGCATTACCGGTGAAAAGCTGGCGAAAGAAGGTTCGATCCCGCCCGAGCTCGGCATGTGGATCGGCTGCATCGTGTACCTCCCGCTCGGCATCTGGCTCACGCGAAAAGCAACAGCCGACTCCGCGCTGTTCGACGTCGACAGCTACCGTCAATCGCTGCAGCGGCTCAACCTGTTCCGGAAGAAAAAGAAAAACGCCTGAACGTTCGTATGCGCGTGCTCCAACTCTGCAACAAACCTCCGTTGCCGGCCACTGATGGCGGCGGACAGGCCATGCACAGCGTTACGCTCGGCCTGCTGCATTGCGGCGTCGACGTCAAAGTGCTGACGATCGCCACCGACAAGCATCCGTTTCTTCCGCAGCAAATGCCGGATGCCTATCGCCTTGACACGCACATTGAAGCCGTTTACGTCGATACGCGCGTGAAAGGGAAAGACGCGCTGCTTAATCTTTTTTCTTCGTCTTCTTACAACATCGATCGTTTCCGTTCGGCGGCGTTCAGTGAAAAGCTGCGGCAGGTTCTGTTGCAGGAAACGTTCGACATCGTGCAGCTCGAAAGCCTGTACATGACGCCGTACATCGACGTGATCCGCACGAACAGCCAGGCGAAGATCGTGCTGCGCGCGCATAACGTGGAAGCAGCGCTTTGGCAACGACAGGCAGACCAGGAAAAGAACCCGGTGAAGCGTCGCTGGTTCCGTTCGCTGGCGAAGAAGCTGGAGGAGTACGAACGCATCACCATTCCGCTGGTGGATGCCGTGGTGCCGATCACGGAAGAAGACGCTGCGGTTTTCCGAAAAATGATTCCGGGGAAAATTCCGGTTCACGTATTGCCGTTTACGAAACCGCCGCAAACTACTCACGCGTCACAGCATATTGAACCGCTTTCCGTTTTTCATCTTGGCTCGATGGATTGGCTGCCGAATATCGAAGCGGTGAAATGGCTCACGCAGGAGATCTGGCCGATCGTTATTAAAAGTGTTCCGGATGCGCAATTGCATCTTGCGGGACGAAGCCTCGACAAGAATGATCCGGCGTTTGCGGGAAAGCAGATCGCCAATCACGGCGAAGTGAGCGATGCGGCAGAATTCATTTCGCAATTCGGCATCATGGTCGCTCCGTTGCGCAGCGGCGGCGGCATGCGCATCAAGCTGATCGAAGCGATGGACGCGCGAAAGGCAATCGTAGCGACAACGATCGGCGCAGAAGGAACCGGCGCGACGAACGGGAAAGAATTATTGCTGGCAGATAACACGCAGGCTTTTGCCGAAGCGATCGTTCGTTTGCTGAAGGACGAAGCGCTGGCAAAAACGTTAGGCTCGCACGCCAAAGAATTTTCCACGAAGTATTTCGACTGGGAAGGCTCGTTGAAAAAATTAGTCGACTTTTACAGCACGCTTCTCCCGTGAAAATCCTGGCAATCACATCCCGCGTTCCGTGGCCGCTCGAAAAAGGCGACAAGCTTCGTGCGTACAACCAGCTCCGGGAACTTGCCGCGAACAACGAGATCATTCTCTGCGCGCTCAACGACACTTCGCTTCATCCCGATGCCGAAAAAGAGCTGAAGAAATTCTGCCGCGAAGTGCACGTGCTTCCGTTGGGGAAAGCCGGCATTTTCTTCAACCTGCTCCGCGGATTTTTCAGCGGTCTGCCGATGCAGGTGGCGTATTTTACTTCCACTTCTGCGAAACGACGTATCGACAATATCATCCGCCGCACGCAGCCCGATCGCATCTACTGCCAGCTCATCCGCACGGCAGAATATATTCGTAACGAGCGCAACATTCCGCGCGTGATCGATTACATGGACGTGTTCTCGAAAGGCGTGGAGCGACGACTGCAGAAAGTAAGCGCGCTCAAGCGGCCGTTTTTCCGGATGGAATGGAAACGATTGTTGCGTTACGAAGAAAACGTCTTTACCCGATTCAGCGCGAGCACGATCATTTCGACGCAGGACCGCGATCTGCTCCCGGTAAAACAAAAAGAAAAGATCATCGTCGTTCCGAACGGCGTGGACACGGATTTTTTTGCGCCTGCGAATGCGAACAAGGATTACGAGCTCTTGTTCAATGGTAACATGAATTATCCGCCGAACGTGGAAAGCGCCGTGTATATCGTTAAACGTATACTTCCGCTCGTCTGGAAAAAAAATCCGGGCGTGAAGCTGCTGATCTCCGGTGCGAATCCGTCGGCAGAAGTGCAGGCGCTGGCGTCGGAAAACGTAACGGTGACCGGCTGGGTGGACGACGTGCGCGAGAGTTTTGCGCGTTCGAAGATGCTGGTGGCGCCGATGCAGTCGAGCATTGGTTTGCAGAACAAGCTGCTCGAAGCGATGGCGATGCGCTTGCCATGCATCACGACGACGCTTTCGAACAACGCGGTCAAAGCGGTTCCCGACAGCCAGATCTTAGTCGCAGATACGCCGGAGCAATTCGCTGCGCATATTCAAACGCTGCTGGACTTCCCGGAGAAAGCGGAGCGGCTGGCGGAGAACGGTTATCGCCTGGTGCACGAAAAATTCAACTGGAAGCAGACCTGCCAGCTGCTCGAAAAAGTGATCAGCGATGCGGGCACAGTTCGTTAACCTGCTGCTCGTATTGCTGCTTTCCTCTTCGTGCGTTACGCAGGAACCTGCACCGCCGCCACAGCAGGATTCGTCAGCACAATCGACGACGAACGATTCGTTTCCGTTAAAGCAGCAGGTAAACGGAACTACGTATTCCATCTTTTATTCCGGCGATCGGTCTTTCAGCATCACCTCTGCCCGACCGGCGCGCGACGATAAGAAGATCTCGCTTTGTATTGCCGGAGCATTCACGTTGCTGGAGAATGGCGAGATCGACGGATTGTATATCGTGAATGGAAAGATCCTCCGCGCAAAAGCAAACCATCATCTCGGCGGCGGGCTGCTTGTGCAAAACGGAAAAATTTCCATTCTGAAAACGAATGACGGGAAACTGCTCACGCCTTCCTGGGCCGACAGCATTGCAAAGCTGAATGCTTCATTCTTCCAGCAGATCCAGCTCGTGCGCAACGACAGCGCGTTACGGTTCGGCAAGGACAAAGCGCTTTTTCAGCGAAGGGCGATCGTGATTTTCAAAGACGGAAAAACGGCAGTCGTTGAATCGAAAGAAGCGATCCTGTTGCAGCGATTCGCGGACGATCTTGCACAGCTCGGCGCGAAGGATGCGTTGTACACGGACATGGGCGGGTGGGATGAAGGATTTTACCGCGATGCGAATGGCGTTGCGCGCACGATGGGATTGATGCGGACGGATACGCGCCGGCAGAGCAATTGGGTGGTGATGGAGTAAGTTGTTTTCTTGCTTTGACACCAACTCGCATGCTGGTAGCTACTTCAATTTCCGGATGCCTTTATAATTTGAATTTCCCCAAAATTCTTCCTCCAGCGAAAAATACACGGGCTTATCGTGCTGAAGACAATCGTCAATAATCTTCAGGAAACGATCAAGGCTGTAGATCATTTTCCCTTCATAAGATTGCAAATCAAGCCGGACTTGCTTTCCGCACACTTGAAATTTATCCGGATCGTGATCATTAGCAGGAGGCGCTTCCATAACAATGCTATGCAAATCATCGCTGAGCAATTTTTTAAGCCGTGAACTTTCCTCTTTCGTCAGCGGAATATCTATATCAAAATGAGCGAGGTGCTGCGGTATAACTTGCTGCAAAAAAGGGAAAACCCTTTTCCAGATGCTTGAAAATTCGGCTCCGCCTTCTAATAGATAATCTGTTTCTAATTCGTAAGAGCCCTTATCCAGGGTAGTCGTGTTGCTCAGCGTAAAAAAGCTCATGATTCCATTAATTGTGTTTCCAATATTGACGTAGCGAATCCCAGTTTCAATATCCGTCATTAGAAGTAATTTCCAGCTCAAAACTTTCCCCTTCATTCATATAAGATTCTATTGCCTCATAAAAATCACGATAAAAAAGCAGTGCTTTATCCTCTTTATAAATGTGGCTTAAACGCGTTTTAACACCGAGAAAGGTTGAAAAGTTAAACCTCGGCAGTGGGCTTTTTTCAATCTTCTCAATCTCAAGCTTTATGAGTTTAGCTAACGCTTCTTTTATTTCCCCGGCCTCCAATGACTTTACCATCCTCTTGGAATCCACAAAATATTGTTTAAACTCACTCAGATTCAAAAAATCAACATCCTCGAAGATGATCTTTACTACATCCATAGAGGCGCCGAATGAAGATCTTCGATTCTCGTTTTTTAAATTGATTCTCATAGGGATTTTATGTACGCATCACCTCTTGTTATTCATTGTGTTCTTCCCTGCTTTTTGTTCTATTCTCTCTAAAGTGTCACGACCGTGCCTATGAGAGTTTAAAAAACGTTCCTATCCCGCTAACTATTTTCCCCGTCAAAAGAAATCGCGATGTCCTCATTATCCTGAACAAAGTCTAACATGATAATATACAAAGAGTGACAAAAATTCAACAAGCTATCCTCTTCGTAGATGAGGCTGAATGGAATTTTGTGTTCTAAAAAAGTTTTCTGATGAAGTCTCGGCAATGGACTTGCATTGACCTTTTCGATCAACAAAAAAATTACTTTTTTAAGTGCCTCTGCAATTGCTTTTGCATCCTCAACGGATAAAGTAGTATTCGCTTTGCTTTTCCACGCGTTAAACAAAGAGCGTTCAGATTCCCCAACAAGCGAAATCATTGCTTCAATCTCATGGTCATTCGCACCATAGGATATTTGTCTCACGCTATTTAAAAGAGTGAACTGCATGTTTATGTAGCTGGTTATCCGAGACTCTTCATTTTGATTATATCTTTCCGAATCTATACTTCCAGGATATGGCTGCTTCTACGCTCCGGGTCATGCGCGCTCATTTCATTTTGATACCAGGCTTTCATAAACCGATTAGCATAGGGTAAGACCTGATAGCCCACAAATTGCGAGAAATAACCGATACCGGCCAAATACGCGATTGAAGCATAAATTTTCTCATTGCTTATTTCATCCAACACGATAAGCCCGGGCAGTGCAAAAAAACCATCGCCGGTCATTTCATATTGCATGGAGCCTTCAACATAGAAATAAACTTCATAGAAAGAGGAATTGATTTCGACTACAACATCGTTTCTATACTCTTTCCGGAAATAATGACTTTGCATCGATTTGTCATTCCCATTCAGAAAGTGGATAATGATCGACATTGTGATAGTACTTTTATCGGGGATTACACATTTGATTTATTCACGATTTTTCATCTCTTCCACATAGACATTAAACTCTTCCTCGGTAAGCGGCTTGAGATAATCCACTTTACCAAAGAAAATCCTCGTCCTGTAATGATTATCGATAACAAATCCGTGATTTACCCAATCGAAAACATAGGTATTGACATGTTCTCCGCTTTCATCGAATTCGGAATACACCGGGCGTTCACCGACTATGTAATATTCTGTATTCATGAACGGTCTGTTTATCGAAATTGAATCTTAGAGCCACTTAAATCTATTAAATTAAAGCCGAAAGTTGAATTCAAAAGTTTCACGATCGAAAACCGGGCCGGAAGCGTGATTCTGATTAAACCCATAAGCTTTCATTAATGCCCAATAACAGGCAAAATAAGCACACTCTGGTTTAGTGTCCACTGAGTTCCACTGAAAGTCGGTCACATCGATTTCTTGTGGTAATACCGCTACGCCAAGTTTATGTAATTCCCGGCAGGCATTTTCGATTCCAGTCCGCCCCGCGTCATACAAGCCTGAAAGCAGCAATTCACTGGCATCCTTAATCCCTAATTTGGAGTGAAAGGCATCAAATTCGGGCAATTCCGGAAAGCTTATCAGTAATGGAGCGCCTTCGACGGACTCTTTATTAACGTGCAGCGTAACATTGACGAAAAAAGCTTTTCCGTGTTTTTGGATAGCGAATTTAAATTTCCCGGCTCTGATCATCCCTGATCATTAAGAGTAAAGAGTTCGGAGAGCGCATCAAACTCTGCATTAGCATCCTTATGAGACAAGGTCAACAAATAATCGTAAATCAACCTGAAGGACTCCGGTGCATGTTCGACATCTATCGTATAAATGCATTTAAGACGACGGACAGTAACAATCGGCGAACCGCACTGCGGACATTTTTTTGGCGAAAGCGAATACATCATTTGTTCATCGAAAGAATATTGACAGTTTGGACATGCCAAAGATCCTGTTCGTTCATTAGTATAGAATTTATTAAACCAATTCATGTGCATTATTTAAAATTTTTCATTAAGGAACCTTCTTGCTTGATCGTCGATTTCTTTATTCCTATCTGCACCAAAATCTGGAGCTGAAAAACCAACGGGATAATCCTTTGGAAGGAAAAGTCCGGAGAACTCCCCTACTTTGAGCATTAACCTTAAACCTGCTTCATCAATATAAATATAGCTGGTTACCCTAACAGGGATGGTTTTTTCTCCAATAATTATAAATGCTTCTAATCGATGATGGCCATCAAAAACTATAATTTTTCCTCCGGGTATTTCAACTCCTTCTATAGGAGATTCACTTAGATCATAGCCATTCAATTTCATTTGATTGGCCATATCTGCGATATAATTTTCGGGTTTCCCCTTTTTAGGGGTCGGCTGCAACCTTTGTATTTGACCAATGGGTACCTCTATTACACCAAACTGATACTTTCCTAATCGTTTTACGACGAACGAAACATTTGAATCCCCTTGCTCTTTCCCCTTTTTGATCGCGTCCTTCAATTCTTTCGCAGCCCATTCCGGAATCCGCATGCCTTCACGCCAACCTTGCTCAAGGCATTTCTTAATAATTATATTGGTTTCTGCACTCCCCATCTGTGAGAAATCGGATGTGATTTCATCCTTCATTGCCTGGCTCCAAAACATCGTCTTCGCCGTCTGGAAATCCACGCCCAGCGCTTTGGCCGTAGCCGAAGGCGTCACAAAGAATTCGGACGATTTCGCCTTCCTGATGAAATACAAATCCGGCGACCCCGGCGCTGAATAAACATACAGGTCCGAGCTTTCAGAAGTTTTCGATTTCGTGAGCGTGCCCTTCCGCTCGGGATCGCGCCCTTTGTTCAACGCCTGCTCCAGCTTTTCCGGCTTGCCTTCGAACGTATACGTTCCCATCAGCGATTCCATCCGGATATTGAATTCCTTCATGGCAAGCCCCTGGTCCATATCGCGGATGCGCAGGTCGATGCCATCGGCAGTGCTTTCCATCATTTTCCGCATCTCCGGATCTTTCACGGTACTTTGGGCGGCTGAACGGAAAATATCCTGCTTGTATTTCATGATGTCCACCGCTTCTTTCTGCAGGGCCGCGATCTCGTCTTCGGTGGCCTCATGATTCAGCTTATCCATTTTTTCCGACAGCCGCTTGGAACGCGCATCCAGCAGATCGAGTTTTTTCGCGTCGATATATTTCCGCACCGGGTCGGGGATGCGGCTGGTCGCCATCAGGCAGCCTTTGAGGATAATGAGCGAAAAAGCGCTGTGCGTTACAGTCTCCCAGAAATCCATCTTTTTCTGCTCTTCTTCGGGCAGCACAAAATAATTCCAGCCGTATTCGAGACCGACAAACGATCCCAGCTCGACAGCCGTACCGCCGATCATTTTTATGCTGAACGTGGCTTTAGCTCCCAAATTGGCTGTACCCAGCAGTAAATCGAACCCTTTGCCGACCGCTTTGAGAATACCGAAGGTCGCAAGCGTTTTGAGGAAGTCCCTCCAGAAAGGTTCGTCACCGGCTTTTCCGAATACGAGCTGGTTCAGCAAACGGCTGGTCAAGACGAAACCGAGCGATTCGACAACAACAACTGTTCCTTCGGTAATCAGTACATTAACGAGAGCGCTGGAAGTAAGCGCAACACCGGCAATCTCTGCCGCTTCGAAAAATGCAAGGGCCAGTCCACCCAGCCAGCCTGCTGTAATGGCAGAGGCCAGCAAGATGACGATGCCCCAGATAAAGGCGCGGTTCTCCTGGTATTCCTGTTCTGCTTTTGCAAAACCCTGGAAGAATTCGATCGCCTCCTGGTAAAACGGATCCCTTCGGAGCGCGTCCACTGCTTCGGATAACTTTTTAGGATCATCCTTGTATTCCTCGAGGTAAAAGATCGTACTGCCGAATGTTGTCCAGATTACTTCCTTATAACGATCGACGGTAGCCTTATCAAAATCTTCATTATCGGCTTTATCCATGAAATCGTACATGGAATAAGCATCGTACGCGAGACCTATCGACTGCACGTCCAGCATGACCACAGAAAGATCTTCCTGCATTTTACTCCACAGCGGGATAAAGCCGTCCGGGTTGTCCTTTGCGACTTTGATCATCGTGGGAAGCAACACCTGGATGATCTTGACGGTAGACGTGCCTTTCTTGAGCTTCACGATATATTTTTCAAATGTCGATTTGAAAAAAGTATCATCTTCGCTCGTTTTATTCATTGCTGTAATGAGCTGATAGAGGTTAATCTCTACCTGGAAAAGTATATGCGCAAGATCTTTAACGAGCGCGAACTTCAGCTTGAGCTGCATATCGCCCGTTACTTTATCCAGTACTTCGAAAAGGCTTTTATTCGCCTGCGGAGATGTGGTAAACGAAACGGACCTTGCCGGAATATCGCGGATGCTTTCGAAAACGAAATTGGTCCATACGACTACCTGCCTGTCGAAACCGAGAATCGTTCCAATCGCATTGGCATTATTCTCCGGGTTAAGCGAACGGAAAGGCAGGAAAAACAGGAATGTCTTTTTTACTTCTTCGAATTTTAAGATAAACATCGTCAACGCCTGGTAGGCCACACTCAGGCTCAAGGCATCGAAACTTCCGCCTTTCACACCTGCGATCGTACTTTTAATCGATTCTTTCGCCGTTTCAAATTCGGGTTGTTGCTTCGCCTCATCGGAAAAAGCAGTATCAAAATCCATGGCTGTCAGCTCGAGCAAAACGATCAGCCGTTGCGTTAAAGCAGCCGTATCGATCCGGAGCCTGCCCAGCTGAGCTTTATCGCCGCTGTTTAAAACAAGCAAAGCCCCCGCGGCAATCAAACCGGTTTCGCCATTTGCCGTTTTCTGTAAATATTCCAGCAGCTCCCGTTTTGCAAATGCACGCTCCATGACCTGCGTGCGTATGGCCGAGAATACTTTTTCGTTGGATTGTTCCTCTGCCGGATTGCTGCCGATAAAATTCATCAGCGCTTCACGGCCGGCGGTCCCGTAACTGAAAAGCAAATACTGAACAGGGACGGCAACTTCCGCCGGAGCGTAAGCGGGTACTTTTCGCAACGCGTCTAATTGTTCCTCTATTTCGTTCTGCTCTTTCGTTGGAATTTGTTTATTGAGTTGCCCACCGGCCCTGGCTTTACCTGCATAAGAATCTTTGATCGCAGCCTGGTATTCATTGAACTTTTCATACGCAGCGGAAATGTCCATCGTATTTTCATGGACGCTGAAAGGCAGGTATTGTTCCGCAATACCATCCTTCAGCTCCGGCGTGTCATAAACAAGCGCCTTTTCATACAGTTCTTCTTTTGAATATTCCCGCTGGATTTTTTTTGGTTGAATACCACTCCCCTGCTGCACCGTATGCGCCACCTCGTGCGCCAGCAAACTTTTCCCTTCCGGCGTGCCCGGATTATAATTCCCGTTCTTGAAATAAATATCCTGCCCGTGCGTGAACGCCTTCGCGCTGATGCTCTCGCTCATCGTGTGCGCGTCGTTGCCCGTATGAATATTCACCCCGGAAAGATCCGTGCCCGTGTGCTGCTCCAGCTCGCCCTTCGTCGCTTCGTCCATCTTGCTGCCGGAGCCTTTTGTCGTTTGCAGCTGCGAATCGAAATCCGGCGTGGTCGTCAGCGCAGCGTCGTCGCCTTTCTTCTGGATGGCCGCCGGCTTTTCATCGAGCACAGATTGCGATTGCTGCGTGTCGCCTTTCATGACAGCATCCGCCACCTGGTCGGCCTGCTCTTCGTGCGCGTCGCCGGGTTGCGAGATCTCCAGTTTCATCTGCACGAACGCATTCGGGAAAGCGCTGCGGAAAATGGCGCGACCGGTCGCATCGGCTTGCGGCTGCACAAACTGGTTCGCGCTGTCCTGCATCATGCGCGAAATTTTTTCCTGCCCCGTCGTCTCGATGAAACGCAGGATGTCGCTGTCGTCGTGCTTGTCTTCTTTCTTCGAAAGGCGCTGCTTGCTTTTCTCTTCTTCGTAGCCGGGCTCGTAAGTCTTCATCTGGATCTCTTTTAAAAATTGCGACGCATTTCATAACCGGGGCCGTGGCGCTTCACCATCGAGGCGTGGACGGACGTGTTCGGCAGCTGGCGCGCCGGGCTGCGCAAGAAGGTCGACGCCGGCGTGGAGGTGAGCCTGGAGCTGCTCGAGGGCGCGGTGATGGTACGCGCCGCCGCTCGCCGCGCCAGGGATCCCGTCACCCGCGCCAGCCTGGTTCAGACGGCGAAGATGCTCGAGGACGACGACGACGAGCATTCCACGCGCGAGCAGCGCGTCCAGCGCGCGCTCGACGACGACCTCGCGTCGCTGATGGCGGACAACTACTCGCCGCGCGACCTCACCCGCTACCGGCGCGACCTGACGATCACCGCTGGCGACAAGATCGGCATCTCGGCCGTCGGCTCCGTCCTC